>NZ_JBHXSG010000031.1:0-123122 GCF_042714835.1 Streptomyces sp. NPDC058678
CGCCGATGGTACTGCAGGGGGGACCCTGTGGGAGAGTAGGACGCCGCCGAACAATTTTTGAGAAAGGCCCACACCTCACGGTGTGGGCCTTTTTTATGTTTCCGGGCGGCTTATCAAGCCGGCTTTACCAGTCCCGTGTCGTACGCCAGGATCACCGCCTGCACGCGGTCCCGGCAGGCCGTCTTCGCGAGGACGCGGCCCACGTGGGTTTTCACCGTGGATTCGGCCAGGTGGAGGCGGGTGGCTATCTCGGTGTTCGTCCAGCCGTGGCCGATGACCGTGAGGATCTCGCGTTCGCGGTCCGTGAGGGAGGTGAGGCGGGGGTCGTTCTCCTTCTGGTCCGGGTCGTCCGTGGGGATTCCGGTGGGGAGGTGGTGGGCGTAGGCGTCCAGGAGGCGGCGGGTCAGGCCGGGGGCCACCACCGCGTTGCCCGAGGCCACCGCGCGGATGCCGGAGAGGAGATCCTCGGGCTGGGCGTCCTTGACCAGGAAACCGGAGGCGCCTGCGCGCAGGCCGGCGTAGGCGTACTCGTCCAGGTCGAAGGTCGTGAGGATGAGGACGCGGGTGCGGGCGCCGGCTGCGACGATGCGGCGGGTGGCCTCGATGCCGTCCAGGCCGGGCATGCGGACGTCCATCAGGACGACGTCGGGGTGGAGCTCGGCGGTCAGGCGGGTCGCCTCGGCGCCGTTGGTCGCCTCGCCCAGCACCGTCATGTCGTCCTGGCTCTCCAGGAGCATGCGGAAGCCGAAGCGTTGCAGGGGCTGGTCGTCGGCGATGAGGACCGTGGTCACTGCGGGGATTCCTCCGGGAGGTGAAGGTGGACGCGCCAGCCCTGTTCGGGGTGGGGGCGTGGGCCGGCCTCAAGTGTGCCGCCGTACAGGGCTGTTCGCTCGCGCATTCCGGGCAGGCCGCGACCGTTGCCGGTGGCGTCCGTCTCGCCGCCGCGGCCGGTGTCGGTCACCGTGACGGTGACGGCGGCCTTCTCCTCGTGCGAGATCTCTATCCGTGCCGTGGCTCCCGGGCCCGCGTGTTTGAGGGTGTTGGTGAGGGCTTCCTGGATGACGCGGTAGACGGTGAGCTGGCGGCCCGGGGGGAGCGTCGGGGTGCCGTGGACGGTGGTGCGGACGGGGAGGCCGGCGGAGCGTACGCCGTCGATGAGGTGGTCGAGGTCGGTGAGGGCGGGCTGGGGGGTCAGTTCCGGTGCCGGTTCCCCTTCGTCGTCGCGTAGGACGTCCAGGAGGCGGCGGAGCTCGGTGAGGGCCTGGCGGCTGGTGGTGGAGATGGCCGTGAGGGCCTGGGTGGCCCGCTCGGGGGACTTGCCGGCGGCGTAGCGGCCGCCGTCGGCGAGACCGGTGATGACGGAGAGGTTGTGGCCGATGATGTCGTGCATCTCGCGGGCTATGCGGGCGCGTTCGGCGGCGGCGGCGAGGCGTGCCTGCTGGTCGCGTTCGGTCTCCAGGCGCCGGGCGCGGTCCTCCAGGGCCTCGGTGTAGGCGCGGCGGGTGCGGACCGTGATGCCGATGGCCGCTGCGACGACGATGGACATCAGCATGGGAACGATGTCCTGGTCGGGGCTCCCCTTGGGGTGGCGGGTGGCGGTCACGGCCGCCGCCGTGAGAACGAGGGCTCCCGCCCACCACAGGGTGCGCGGTGGTCGGCGCAGGGCGATGTGGAAGATGACCAGCAGCTGGAGCAGGGAGGCCTGGAGGGCTGTGCCCGTCCAGGCGTTGACCAGGGCGACCGGGGCGATGGTGAGGAGCACGGCCTGGGGGTGGGTGCGGCGCCACAGGAGGGGGACCGAGAAGCCGAGGCTCATGGTGAGGACGAGCCAGCCCGGGGTGTCGGGGTTGCGGGTGACGTTGAGCCAGCCGCCGGAGTAGTCGATCAGCGCGGCCGTCACCCAGAAGCCGGTGAGGTGGAGGTCCCAGGTCAGAGGGTGGCGCCGGTCGAAGGCGCGTACTCGACGGCTGACGCGTTGGACGTACTCGGTGAGGGGTTCCACCGTTCGTTCTTCCGCCGCTCGTTCTTCCGCCACGGGGTCCATGGTGCGGGCTTCCTGTCCTGTCGTCACACGTCCCGTCGTTTCAGGACCGCCGCGGCTGCCGCGAGGGTTGCCGTCGTCCACAGGAGCATCGCCAGCAGGGCCGTGCCCGGTGAGGCCGAGCCGGGCATCGGCTGGGCGGTGGTGAGGGTCTCCAGGGCGCGGCCCGGGAAGTAGCGGACGGCGTCGTCGACGAGGTCGTACGGGAGCATGGCGAGCACTTCCGGCACGATCATCACGAGGCCGATGAACGCGCCGGTGGCGATCGGGACCGAGCGGGCCAGGGCGCCGATGCCGAGGGCCAGGACGGTGAGAAGGGTGAGGCCGGCCGCGTTGCCGACGAGAGCGCGCAGGATTCCCGGGTCGCCGAGGGAGGCGGCGTGGTCGGTGCCGGCGAGGAAGGACTGGGCGAGGGGGAAGGTGAGCAGGTTCGTCCACAGGGTGAGGACGAAGGCGACCGCGGCCAGGACGGCGGCCTTGGACCACAGGACGGGCAGGCGGCTCGGGACCGCTGTCATGGTGGCGCGGATCTGGCCGGTCGAGTACTCGCCGGCGGTCGCGAGGATGCCGAGGACACCGAGGTTGACCTGGGCGAACTGGGTGCCGAGGAGGACGAGGACGACCGTGTCGAGCTCGGCCTCGCCGCTGCCGTCGTAGGCCGCGCTGATGCCCGCGCCCATGGTGAGGGTCAGGGCGCTCGTCGCGACGAGGGTGATCCAGGTGGAGCGCAGGGTCCAGAGCTTGTGCCACTCCGAGCGCAGTACTCGGGACGGGGTCACGCGGTACGTCGCCAGAGGTGCGGTGGTGCTCATGCCGCGGCTCCTTCCAGGGTCGCGGTGAACTCCACCGCGTCGTGCGTGAGGTCCATGAAGGCCTCTTCCAGCGAGGCGGTGTTCGGGGTGAGTTCGAAGAGGGGGATGGCGTGGGCGGCGGCGGTGCGGCCGATGTGTTCGGCGTCCGTGCCGCGGACTTCGAGGGTTCCCGGGGCGGGGGTGGTGAGGTCGATGCCGGGTGCGGAGAGGAGTCGTACGAGGGTCTCCGCGGCCGGGGTGACGACCTTGACGGTGCCTGCTCCTGACTGTCGTACGAAGTCGGCGACCGTGGTGTCGGCGAGGAGGCGGCCGCGGCCGATGATGACCAGGTGTTCGGCGGTGAGGGCCGTCTCGCTCATCAGGTGCGAGGAGACGAAGACCGTACGGCCTTCCGCGGCGAGGGACTTGAGGAGGTTGCGGATCCACAGGACGCCCTCGGGGTCGAGGCCGTTGACCGGTTCGTCGAGGACGAGGGTGGCCGGGTCGCCCAGCAACGCGGCGGCGATGCCGAGGCGTTGGCCCATGCCGAGGGAGAAGCCCTTGACGCGGCGGTGGGCGACTTCGGTCAGGCCGGTGAGGTCCAGGACGTGGTCGACGCGGGAGGTGGGGATGCCGTGGGTGTGGGCGAGGGCGCGCAGGTGGTGGTGGGCGGTGCGGCCGGGGTGGACCGAGCGGGCCTCCAGGAGGGCGCCTACCTCCTGGAGGGGCGCGGGATGGGCGGCGTAGGCGCGGCCGCCGACGGTGGCGTGGCCGTGGGTGGGGGCGTCCAGGCCGAGGATCATGCGCATGGTCGTGGACTTGCCGGCGCCGTTCGGGCCGAGGAAGCCGGTGACGGTGCCGGGGCGGACGGTGAAGGAGAGATCGGTGACGACGGTCTTGTCGCCGTAGCGTTTGGTGAGGTCCTGTGCCGTAATCATGCTTCGATGCTCGTCCGGGCGGGGGCGGCGGGCGTCGGACCGGGGGCAGTATTCGAGGTGAGGGGCGTAGTACCCGGGTATTACGGTGGCTGGCATGAGCAGCTATGTGATCCGGTCCGTGCGCGCTGACGAGTGGCCTGCCGTGAAGGAGTTGCGGCTGGCCGCGTTGCGGGATCCCGTGGCGCATCTCGCCTTCCTGGAGACGTACGAGGAGGCGGCGGCCAAGCCGGACTCCTTCTGGAAGGAGCGGGTGGCCGGGTCCGCCGAGGGCGCGGACGGGGCGCAGCAGATCATCGCCGAGGGGCCGGACGGGCGGTGGGTCGGAACGCTGACCGTGCTGGTCGAGGAGCCCGGGTCGACGGACTGGGCCGGCTTCGCGGTGGAGCGGAAGCAGGGGCATCTCGTCGGGGTGTTCGTGCGGCCCGAGGAGCGGGGGAACGGGCTGACCGAGGTGTTGTTCGACGCGGCGCTGGAGTGGTCGTGGGAGCGGGGCGCCGAGCGGGTGCGGCTCATCGTGCACGAGGAGAACGGGCGGGCCCAGCGCTTCTACCGGAAGGTGGGCTTCGTGCCGAGCGGGGTGACCGTGCCGTTGGGGGACGAGCGGGAGCTGGAGTTCGTCCTGGACCGCGTGTCCGACTGAGGGGGTTACACCGGGAGTTCCGCGTCCGGCCAGCGCGTGCGGGCCTGTTCGCGGGAGCGGAGCAGGGCCAGGGTCGGCAGGCCCCGGTCCGTCCCGGCGGCCAGCAGTTCCGGGAGCTGGGGGAGCGGAGCCACGGCGGCGACGTCGTCCAGGACGAGTGTCAGTGGTGGGTCGAGGCGACCGGAGGATGACCGTTCGGCCATGCGCCGGCCGCGCTCGACCACGCTTGCGGCGAGGGCGGTGAGCAGAGGCATCGCGCCCGGGTTGGTCCGGGGGTCCTCGATGGATTCACCGACCACATAAAGCGTGCCCCCTTCGTCGACGAAGGAATCCAGGGAGAGGGCATCAGTTCGGTTGGGAGTGCAGGCCTCACGGATGTTGAGCGTGAAGAGAGCGGAGAGGGCCCTGCTCGTCAACTCCTGGGCGATGTCCCGGCGTTCGGTGTGGGCGGTGAGGGCGGCCTCGAGTTCGCCCGCGGAGCCCGGAGCCGCCTTGGGGTTGGTACGGAGGGTGCGTACGGCGTCCTGGATCTGGGCGCCCTGGGCCCAGCGGTGGACGTGGCGGATGGTGCGGCCGTCGATGGCGGCGGCGTGCAGGTAGCTGCGCAGGAGCGTTTCGGCGGTGTCGCTGACCGCTTGGTCGAGCCGGGCGGTGGGGCGGACCGGGGTGAGGAGTGCGACGGCTCTCTTTGTCGCTGTCTGCTTGTCCTCGCAGCCCGAGGTGGGGGACCAGTGGAGGCGGGCCGGGGTGTCGCAGCGGTGGGTGGGGTCGTAGACGTGGACCGGGCCGAGTTTGGCGCGGGCGTCCTTGGTGTCCTGCCAGATGCCGGGGTTCGAGGTGACGACGAGGGCTGGGCCCTCCGCGTCGCGTACGGCTTGGGTCGCGGTCGTTCGGCGGGTTTCCGGGGGGCCGTAGAGCACCGGGCCCTCGGTGCGGTTTGTTTCCCATCCACTCGCCCGTTCGCCGTTCCTCGAAGGGCTCGGCAGGGGAGTCGACTCCACCGGTGTCGTTTCCCGCAGTACTTCGGCGGGCTCCGGCTCCGGCTCGGCGCGTGGCACCGGGAACTCGGCGACCTCATGCACCGCGGGTTCCGGCACCGGCTCCACCAGCTGCATCCGCCTCCGCGCCCGCACCGCCCGCCACCGCACCACCGTGCCCAGCACGAACACCGTCAGGACGATCAGGATCATGACCTGGCCGATGAACAGGCCCCAGAAGAGGCCGTAGCCGGAGAGGTCGGACCCGGGGGCGTCGGGCCAGGCGCCGGGCATGTCGTGCGGTCGGGCGACGAGATGGCGGATGGCCAGGGGAGTGCGGGTGAAGGTGACGCCGTCGGGCCAGGCGCCGTGGGCGAACAGGGCGGACAGGCCCGTGGCGGACCACACCAGCAGGGTCATGCCGAGGAGGAAGGCGAGTATGCCGACCAGGAGGCCGTCGGGGATGCCTCCCTGGCCGTCCTGTCGACGGTCGCGCTCGTCAGCCGGTCTCATGGCCTCTCCTACGCCACCGTCGACTCGGAGTCGCCGAGGTGCTGTTCCACGAAGGCCGCCGCGCGTTCCTCGGCCTCCAGTTCGGCGGCGCGCAGGGCGTCGTCGGCCAGTTCGCGATGGTCGGCGGAGGACTCGGTCATCGCGCGGTCGGTGAAGACCAGGGGGCGTTCGGTCTCGGTGATCAGGTGTTTGACGACCTGGACGTTGCCGTTGACGTCCCATACGGCGATGCCGGGAGTGAGGGACGGGATGATCTCCACCGCCCAGCGCGGCAGGCCGAGCACCCGGCCCGTCGCCCTCGCCTCGTCGGCCTTCTGGGCGTAGATCGTCCGTGTCGAGGCCATCTTCAGGATGGCCGCGGCCTCCTTCGCCGCCGCCCCGTCCACCACGTCGCTCAGGTGGTGCACCACCGCCACGAACGACAGACCCAGTCGGCGGCCGAACTTCAGCAGCCGCTGGAAGAGCTGGGCCACGAACGGGCTGTTGATGATGTGCCAGGCCTCCTCGACCAGGAAGATGCGCTTCTTCCGGTCGGGGCGGATCCAGGTGTGCTCCAGCCACACGCCGACGATCGCCATGAGGATGGGCATGGCGATGGAGTTCCGGTCGATGTGGGACAGGTCGAAGACGATCAGCGGGGCGTCCAGGTCGATGCCGACCGTCGTCGGGCCGTCGAACATGCCCCGCAGGTCGCCGTCGACCAGGCGGTCGAGGACCAGCGCCACGTCCAGGCCCCATGCCCGTACGTCGTCCAGGTCGACGTTCATCGCCTCGGCGGACTCCGGCTCGGGGTGCCGTAGCTGCTCGACGATGTCCGTCAGGACCGGCTGGCGTTCGACGATCGTCTCGTTGACGTAGGCGTGGGCGACCTTGAGCGCGAAGCCGGAGCGCTCGTCGAGGCCGTGGCCCAGCGCGACCTCGATGATGGTCCTCAGCAGGGCGAGCTGCCCGGTCGTCGTGATCGCCGGGTCGAGCGGGTTGAGCCGGATCCCCATGTCCAGGGCCGCCATCGGGTCCAGCCGGATGGGAGTTATCCCCAGCTCCTGCGCGATGAGGTTCCATTCGCCCACCCCGTCCTCGCCCTGTGCGTCGAGGACGACGACCTGGCGGTCGCGGAAGCGCAGTTGGCGCAGGACGTAGGTCTTCTCCAGCGCCGACTTGCCGTTGCCGGACTCTCCCAGGACCAGCCAGTGCGGGGCGGGGAGCTGCTGGCCGTACAGCTGGAAGGGGTCGTAGATGTACCCCTTCCCGGAGTAGACCTCGCGGCCGATGATGACGCCCGAGTCGCCGAGACCCGGGGCGGCGGTCGGGAGGTAGACCGCCTGGGCCTGGCCCGTGGAGGTGCGTACCGGCAGGCGGGTCGTCTCGACCTTGCCGAAGAGGAAGGACGTGAAGGCGTCGGTGAGGATGGTCATCGGATCCCGCATGCGGCTGCCCCTCTACCTTCGAATGCCGGTGGCGAACGGAAGGGTGTTCACGAAGGCGCGATGGTGCTCGCGATCGCACCACTCCAGCTTCAGGTACGACTTTCCGGCCGAGGCCCGGATGGTCCGCTTGTCGCGGGCCAGGGCCTCGGGATTGCGGGAGGAGACGGTGATCCAGCCGACCAGGTTCACGCCGGCCGCGCCGCTCGCGAGGTCCTCGCCGCGCTGGTCGAGGCGGTTGTGGGCGGCGATGTCGCGCGGGTCGACGGTGCGGTTCATCTTGGCGGCGCGGGACGCCTCGGCCTCGTCGTTGGTCTTCTCGGTGAGCATGCGCTCGATGGCGACCTCGGTGGGTTCGAGGTCCATGGTGACGGCGACCGTGCGGATGACGTCCGGGGTGTGGACGAGGAGCGGGGCCAGGAAGTTGACGCCGACCGGCGTCATCGGCCACTCCTTCACCCACGCCGTGGCGTGGCACCAGGGGGCGCGGGTCGAGGACTCCCGGGTCTTCGCCTGGAGGAAGTTGGGATCCATGGCGTCCAGTTCGGCCGGCCAGGCGTTGCGCTGGGTCATCGCCTGGATGTGGTCGATCGGGTGGTCGGGGTCGTACATGGAGTGGATGAGCGAGGCGAGGCGGCCCTGGCCCAGCGGCTGCCGTACGCGGATGTCGGCCTCCTGGAGGCGCGAGCAGATGTCGGTCAGCTCGCGGGCCATGACGACCGCGAGGCCCGCGTCCCGGTCCAGCTTGCGGCCGCTGTGCGGGCGCGCGGCGCGGGCCATGGCCTGGGCCTCGGCGGCGAGTTCGCGGGTGTAGTGCATGCAGGCGACCAGGTACGCGCGGTGCTGCTCGCTGCTGGTGGACACCATGGACTGCAGCTGGTCGTACGACTGCTGCAGCCACCCCAGGGACTTCTCGTCCCCGCGCATGGCGACGTCCTTGGCGTGGGCGTCCGGGTCGGCGGGCAGTGTGCGGGCGAGCATCTGCAGCCGGGTGACGAAGCCGTCGCCGTTGGCCACGTGCTTGAGGAGGGTGCCGAAGCGGTCGACGAGGGCTTCCTGGTCCTCGGAGTCGCGCAGGCCGACGCCGGGCCCCTCGATCTCGATCGCGGCGGTGACCGTGCGGCGGTCCGCGTGCAGCAGTACGGCGATCTCGTCGGGGCCGAACGGGGCGGCCAGCCAGTTGATGCGGCCGATGCCGGGCGGCGGGCCGATCTCCACCTCGCGGCCGTCGAGGTGGGTGCCGGCCTCCATCACACCGGAGCGGTAGGCGGTGCCCTGCTTGAGGGTGCGCTTGTAGCTGCGGTTGATCTCGAACCACTTGTAGAAGGTGCGGCGCTTGTACGGCACGTAGACCGCCGCCAGCGCGACCATGGGGAAGCCCATCAGCAGCACGATGCGCAGGGACAGTACCGGGACGAGGAGCCCGCACATCATGCCGAGGAACGCGCCGCCGATGATGAGCGCGATCTCGCCGGTCTCACGATTTCTGCCGACGATCGCGTTCGGCCGGGCGCGGCCGATCAGATATGTACGGCGGGGCGTGACCGGATGGGACACGTGGGACTCGGTCGTCAACGCCCTTCACCTCCCGTGCGGTTGGTACTGCTGTTGCGTGTGTTGCTGGCGTGCGGGGTGTTCACAGGGCTGCCGGCGCGGGGAGCGGGTGCGGCGGAGGGGACAGATCCGCCGCCTCCGTTCGGAGTGCGTGTGCTGTGCGCGGCGACCCCGCCGGATACGGGGTTGCTCGGGCGGGCACCGCCGGAGTTGCTCCCGCCGCCGCCGCCGTTGTCGGCGCGGGCGCTGTGCGTCTTGATGCCCTGGGCGACGAGGGTGGCGGGAGAGCTGATGGCGGCCGCCGCCTTGCCCTCCGCGCCCTGCATGATGCGGTTGCTGCGGGAGTTCGCGATCTCGTCGCCGAAGCCGGGGACGAAGCGGTAGATCATCGCGCTGGCGAAGATCGCGAGCAGGATGATGGCGAGGCCGGAGACGACGGCGGAGAAGGCGTCGGGGCCGTCCTCCGCGGAGAGCGCGCCGGCCAGACCGAGCACGATGACGATGACCGGCTTGACGAGGATGACGGCGATCATGATGCCCGCCCAGCGGCGGACGTGGCCCCACAGGTTCTTGTCGACCAGGCCGGCGTAGACGACGGTGCCGAGGAGGGCGCCGACGTAGAGGAGCGCGGCCCTGATGACCAGCTCCAGCCACAGCACTCCGGCGGCCAGGATGCTGACCAGCGACACGACGATCAGCATGATGGGGCCGCCGCCGATGTCCTCGCCCTTGCTGAGGGCGCCGGAGAACGTGCCGAAGAAGGCGTCGGTCTGATCGCCGGTCGTCTTCGCGAGGACCTCCGAGACGCCGTCCGTCGCCGATACGACCGTGTAGAGGATCAGTGGCGTGAAGGCGGACGCCAGGACGGTCAGCCAGAGGAACCCGATCGCCTCGGAGATGGCGGTGGTGAGGGGCACGCCCCTGACGGCTCGCTTGGCCACGGCCAGCAGCCACAGCAGCAGCGTGAGGATCGTCGACGCGGCGAAGACCACGGCGTACTGCTGGAGGAACTTCGGGTTCGTGAAGTCGACGTTCGCGGTTTCCTTGACGGCTTCGCTGAGCTTGTCGACGGTCCAGGCAGCGGCGTCGGCGCAGCCCTTGGCGAGGGAGGAGAGGGGGTCGAGGGTGCTGGTGGGGTCCAGGGTGCCGGAGCGGCCGGAACGACTGGATCCGCTGTCGTCCTCGCAGTACTGCTTGGCGGGGCCGATCAGGAGGTCACAGGGGTTGTCGCTCGTCGTGGGTGTGGGTGTGGGTGTAGGTGTGGGCGCCGCGACGGCACGGGTTGCCAGCAGGACGACGGTCGTCTGTACGGCGGCCACCAGGCCGGTGAGCTTGAGTACGCGACTCGGGTTACCGGGCATACGTGAACCCTCCGTACTCCTCGATGGCCTTGCTGATTTCGTCCGAGCTGGCGGCCCTGTCGTCTCCTGGGACCGGCGCGGGTCCGTCCGTCTGGGTGTCCGCGGTGATCTTCCAGTCTTTGTCGGCCCATTGCAGGTCGAAGGTCCAGGTCTTCCACGTCGAGCTGACCGGGTCGGTGGAACCTTGGCCGGACATGCCGATGAGGCCCATGTACCAGACCGCCACCTTGGCGCTGGTGTCGCTGAACCGCTCGATCTTGGTGCCCACCGGAACCGTGCGGGACACGAAAGTGCTTCCCTCGGGGGCGCTGCCGTTCGCGTCGAGGCCCATCTTGCTGAGGAAGTCCGCGGAATACGCCTGATCCATGGCGCTCTGCAGCTTGGCTGCCGCGGCGGGTGTGTAGATGCCGTCGACGATGGAGTGCCGGGTGGCCTTGTTGAACATGCCTGTCGAGCCCAGCGTCACCGCGTAATTCGTCGCCGCACTCTGCGCACCCTCTTCATCCTGCGCGAACCCCGTCGGAATCCCGCCCGCCTTCGTCGTCACCGGACGGTTCCCGCTCGCCGCCGTCGACGCGGCCTCCGGCTGGGAGGCCTCCCCGTCCGCCGTTGCGGAATCGTCTTTTCCGCGGTTCGCGAAGGCGATCGCGGCGATGAGGAGGACGATGACGCCGACGACCGTGACCAGGCTTCGGGAGGAGGAGCGGCCGCCTCGTCTGGCGCCGCCGTAGACGTCGTGGTCGCGGTCGGGCAGGCGGGTGGTGCGGGTCTGGCCGGTACCGCCGTAGCCGCCGGAGGCCCCCGCCTCGTGGTCGTCCCCGAGAGTCATGCCGCGTACGCCCCCTCGACGTCGTGCGGAAACACGTAGGAGTACGACGGTAGCCGTGCTGGTTCCCGCGCGGGCGCGGTGTGGTGACTCGACATCAGGGAAACGCAACCTCAGCCGGTGGGCACGACGGACGGGTGGGGTAGGGGGAAACCGGGCGCGCCCGGCCGGACCGGAGGTGCGTCGACCGGACGCGGTGCCTACACGGCCATGCCGTACACGATGGTGAAGAGCGTGCCGAGGGAGCCGATGATGAAGACTCCGGTGAGGCCCGCGATGATGAGGCCCTTGCCCTGCTCCGCGCTGAAGGTGTCGCGCAGGGCGGTGGCGCCGATGCGCTGTTTGGCCGCGCCCCAGATGGCGATGCCGAGGCAGAGCAGGATGGCCACCGCCATCACGACCTCGATCATCACCTTCGCCTCGTTGCCCAGGCTGCCGAAGGGGCCCCAGTCCGGAGCGATCCCTCCGATGATGGTGTTGATGTCTCCCTCGTCGGCCGCAAAGAGCATGTAAGTCACCGCCCCTGGTGGGTAGTCCGCGTCCCCTGCATGGACGCAGAGGTCAGGCATCATTCTCGCCGACGATGTCGCTGCCGTATGTCGACTTGGCGTCATCGGTTGGCGGTTTTCGTACGAATACCTTGTCACCGGCCCGCGAGGGTCCCTCGGACGGGTGCGGGACGGTATACGAGGAATCGTATCGTCACTCTGTGTATCACGGCAGGTCACGCCGGGCAATGAGGCCTGAGCGGAACCTGTCGTGTGGTTCCGTCGTTGACCCCTTTCACGACCGGACACGGTGGGTGACGGCCAGTCGGGTGAGTGGTCGGGAAGAATGTTCTCATGGCGAACGGGCCGCGGCTGGATGCCGCGGCCCGTTCGGCCCCGTGCCGCCGGTGGGCCCCCACGGCCCGGTCCGGCGAGTTCTGGTGACGGGGGATCAGCCGGTGAAGGCGCCGGTTCCCTCCGGGGTGCCCAAGCCGGTCGGTCCGTCGTAGCCGGAGCCGGCGGTGCAGAAGTAGCTCGTGGAGCAGCTGCCGTTGTTGCCGGAGGTCACGTCGTTGAGCGCCGAGGTGCCGGCGGCCTTGTACGGGAACTGGGCCGGGTAGGAGCTGCTGGACGGCGTGCCGGCGAGGGCGTAGACGGCCGCGATGATGGGCGACGAGGCGCTGGTGCCGCCGAAGGTGTACCAGCCGGCGGTGACGCCGTAGGAGTCGTAGACCGAGACGCCGGTCGCCGGGTCGGCGACGGCCGACACGTCCGAGATCATGCGCTTGGTGCAGCCGGTGTCGGTCTGCCAGCTCGGCTTGGCGTCGTACTTCGAGCAGCCGGAGCCGGTGCCCTCGGTGGTGCTGGTCTTCCACACGCTCTCGGTCCAGCCGCGGGTGGTGGAGGAGGTGGAGAGCTTGGTGCCGCCGACGGAGGTGACGTACTTGGAGGCGGCCGGGTATTCGGCGCCGTAGGCGGAGTCACCGGCGCTGACGGTGATGGCGACGCCGGGGTGGTTGAAGTACGAGGAGTCGTACGACGTGTCCGTGGAGGACTCCGAGCCGCCGTAGCTGTTGGAGACGAACTTGGCGCCGAGCTTGACGGCCTCGTTCACGGCCGTGCCGAGGTTGGCCATGCTGGCGGAGGTTGCCTCGACGAGCGTGATGCTGCAGTTCGGGCAGGTGGCGCTGGCCATGTCGAGGTCGAGGGAGATCTCCTCGGCCCAGCCACTGTCGGCGGTGGGGAGGGAGGTCGTGGAGCCGGTCTGGCTGACCTTCTTGAAGCAGCCGTTGGCGGTGGTGCAGGAGGTGAGGCCGTAGTACGAGCGGTACTTCGCGAGGTCGGCCTCGGCGTTCGGGTCGTCGTAGGCGTCGACGATCGCGATGGTCTCGCCGGAACCCTTGGAGGAGGCGGCGGAGGTCAGGCCGTAGGCGGACTGGAGGTCGGACGGGCCGTAACCGGAGGGGGTGGAGGCGTCGGCGGCCTTCGGGGTGACGCCGTCCTCCGTGGCTTCGCGCTTCTGGAAGGCGGTGAGTCCGCCGGTGACGCGGAGGGAGTTGCAGGCCAGTTCGCCCTTTTTCTTGGGCGTGGCACAGGGGGTGGCCGACCAGGTGACCTTGGAGGAGGTGGTCTTGGCGGCGGTGGTGGCTTCGGTGGTGGCGCTCGCCTGGGCGGCCGCGGTGCCGAGTCCGGCGAACACGAGCGCGGCGGTGGCCACGGCGGCGGATGCGGTGCGGGTCCATCTGCGGCGAGTGGCGGGGGTGTTGGGGGGTGTCGTACGCAACGTACAGCCTCCTGAGAGTGGTTGACAGGGGCAGTGCGGGTGCTGATGCCACCGGTACGTGGTCCCCGGCGGCGGGCGGCGGCCCGCCGACGACTGTTGCTTGTTGGGTACGTGACAACAAGGTGGGCTGCGGAATCCTGACTTCCGCCATACCGAAAGGGGTGGGGGGATTGCTGATCAATGGCGGGGCGATGAAGGGGGGATGGGTGCGCCTTGACTCGGTACACAGTGGATGCACAGCCTGTGCACAGCTTTTCGCGAGCTGACGGTCCGGGTCACGGCCAGCTCCGCGCCTGCGACGCGAAGTACTCCGGGTCGCTGTGCACGGGGATCACGCACACCAAGTGGCCGCCGGGGGCGCGTAGTACGTGGCACTCCAGCCACTGCGCGATCTGGGTCGCGCCCAGGCCGAGGAGGCGGGCGGTCTCTGCCTTCACGTCGTCTGTCTCGATGTCCACGTGGTAGCGGGGTGCGTCGTCGACGGCCTGGATCGCGGTGACGATTCCGGGGATCGCCCCGTGCAGCATCGTGAACTGGTCCTCCGACGGGTCCGGCCGGGCGTCGGCCCCGAGTGCAGCCGACCAGAACTCCGCCGCCTGGGCGGCCTCCTGCTCGGGCGTGTCGATCAGGATCGCGTAGACGCGGCTTCTATGCATCGGGCTGCTCGCCGTCCGACCCGTCCACGAAGTGGTCGAACTCGCCTGCCCGTACGCCGAGTACGAAGGCGTCCCACTTGCGGCGGTTCGTGGTGACCACGTTGTCCGGGGCGCTGGTCTCGCGGAGGTGGACGGGGGCGTCACCGTCGTCGCCCTCGCCGAAGGCGATCTCGATCCAGGGGCCGGGGCCGGTCGCGTCGGGCGGGGCGGCGCGGGTCCAGGTGAGGTCGGGCGGGAGGTCGCTCAACGGTGGGTTTCCTTCTTGAGTGCGGCGAGGAGGGCGTCGAAGGTGACCGGGTGGGCGTCGAGTATCGCCCCGCGAGGGTCCGCGCTTTCGGTGAGGTGAATCGTTCCCTCGGATGCGGCGACGTGGACGCAGGACTCGCCCTCGCCGCAGTAGGAGGACTTCTGCCAGGTGGCGTGGGACATGTCTGCCTCTCAGAGGGTCCGGACGATGTTGTTGATGAGGGCTCGCGATTCGGGTTCGTTCAGGCTGAGGGTCATCAGCCGGTCGAGTACCCGGCGGTATTTGTCGAGTTGTGCCTCGGCGTTCAGCAGGGCGATGCCGTGGGACTGGTCGAGCTGGACGGTGTCGAGTTGCGGCACGGTCCCGTGGACGTAGTAGACGGGCTGGCCCGCGCCCGGGTAGCCGCCGGCGTCGAACGGGATGACGTGGATCGAGATGTGGGAGTGGTCGCTCATCTCGAGCAAGTGCTCGAGCTGCTGCCTGGTGACATCCCGCCCGCCGAACCTCATGCGCAGGGCTGCCTCGTGGATCACCGCCTGATAGGGGACCGGCGCTTCACGGAAGAGCGCCGCCTGGCGCTTGCTGCGAAAGGACGCGCGGTGCTCGATCTCGTCGGGCGAGAGCTCCGGCACGACCTGGTGGAACACCGCGCGGGCGTGCTCCGGCGTCTGCAGCAGGCCCGGGATGCCCGAGGTGTGGGCCGTGCGCAGGGCGGTGCCGTGAGACTCCAGCTCGGCCAGGTCCAGCAGCCCTGACGGCAGGATCTCCCGGTACTCCTCCCACCAGCCCCGCTTGCGTTCGCCGGTCATCCCGGCGATGGCCTCGACCAGTTCCTTGTCGGGGCACTCGTACTGGCAGGCCATGGTGCGCACCCGGTCGGCGCTCACCGCGAGGCGGCCGGTCTCCATGTTACTGACCTGGGCCTGCTTGATGCCGAGGAGGCGGGACGCTTCCGTCGACGTCAGTCCCGCGCGTTCGCGGAGCTTGCGCAGCTCGGCGCCGAAACGGAGTTGTCGTGCCGTCGGGTTGGTCCTCACGGGCATGCCCGTCGCTCCTCCGTACTACCTGTCACCCACGGGAGTGGTTGCAGCAATTCTCGCTCCAACTGGGATGAAGAATATATTCCCTGCCGCTACTTTGATGGCGGCGCCCTCAGGCCCAGAAGCGCACCGTTCGACGGACCGGCATGCCACTGGGCAACCGTACGCATGTACCCAACTCCCGTCCGTGATCGGAGACTTCCATGGCCACCGTATCCCCGTCCTGGGCCTACACCCTTCACCTCCCGCACGATCCCCGCGCACCGGGCATCGCCCGCTCAACCCTCCGTACCGTCCTCGCCGCGCACGACCTCACCGCCCTCGTCCCCACCGCCGAACTCCTCGCCTCCGAACTGCTCACCAACGCCCACCTCCACACCCGCGGCCCCTACGCCCTCCGTCTGCGCGCGATGGAACCCGGGCGGCTCCGCGTCGCCGTGTGGGACGGCGATCCGCGTGTTCCGGCCGGGTTCACGCGGGGCCACGACGCCTTGGACGCCGTACCGCCCGACTCCGCGGAAGGCGGCCGAGGGCTGCACCTGGTGCGGGCGTGCGCGGACTCGTGGGGTGCGTCCGTGTTGCGGGAGTCGGGGGCTTCGCAGGGTGGGAAGTTGTTGTGGGCGGAGTGCGGGTAGGCCTGACGGGGCTCTCACCTTCGTGCGGAACGCTGTGCTGCGATGAAGCGCACGCCACGTCCCGTCCTCTACGCCGTCGCCCTGCTGCTCGCCGTCACCTCGGCCTCCGAGGCGGCCGCCGACGACGGTGCCGGCCCCCTCGGGGTGACCGCCGTCGCCGTGGCGACCCCCCTGACCGCCCGAGTGGGGGCCCTGTTCGCCGCAGGCCGGCATTTCTGCACCGCGTCCGTCGTGGACAGCCCGGGTCGGGACCTCGTCGTCACCGCCGCGCACTGCCTTGACGGGGGATCGGAGAACCTCGCGTTCGTGCCCGGGTACCGGGACGGCCACGCACCCTACGGGGCGTGGCGGGTGCGGCGGCGGTATCTGCCCGGCGGGTGGGCCGAGGGGGAGGACGAGGACAGTGATGTCGCCTTCGCCGTCGTCGCCGAGCGGGGTGGGCGAGGGGTCGAGGATGTCGTCGGGGGCGGGAACCGGCTCGCCGTCGGGAGGGGGACCGGGGCGACCGCGGTGACCGTCACCGGATATCCGGACTCCCGTGAGGTGCCGGTCCGCTGCACCAACAGGCCGACGCCGCACAGTCGTACACAGCAGCGCATCGCCTGTCCCGGGTTCAGCGGGGGGACCAGCGGCAGTCCATGGGTGAATGGGGACGGGGAGGTGGTGGGTGTGCTGGGCGGGCACCAGGCGGGCGGGGCCACGGCGGACGTGTCGTACAGCGTGGTTCTGGGGGCGGAGGCGGCCTCGCTGTACCGGTCCGCGACCAAGGGTCCTGCGGCGAACTGATCTCTGTGGCAGGGTCAGTTCGGTGGATGCACTGAAGGATCGGGACCCGGCGCACATAGGCGCGTACATGCTGCTCGCACGGCTCGGCGCCGGTGGGATGGGGCAGGTCTACCTCGCTCGGTCGCCCGGTGGGCGGCTGGTCGCGATCAAGGTGATCCGGGACGAGATCACCGACCATCCGGAGGCGCTGGCGCGGTTCCGGCGGGAGGTGGAGACGGTTCGGGCCGTGCGCAGCGCGTACACGGCGAACCTGATCGACGCCTCGCTGGAAGCGGCGCCGTACTGGCTGGCGACGGAGTTCGTGTCGGGTCCGACGTTGAGTCAGGCGGTGGGGGAGCGGGGGGCGTTGCCTCCCGAGACGTGCCGTAGGGTGTTCGCCGCGCTGGCCGAGGGGCTCGCCGCGGTGCACACGCACGGGGTCACGCACCGGGACCTCAAGCCGCAGAACGTGATCCTCGCCGCGCAGGGGCCGCAGCTCATCGACTTCGGGATCGCGCGGGGCGCGGGCCAGACCGCGCTCACCGAGGCCGGGTTCGCGCCCGGCACACCCGGATACACCGCGCCCGAGGTGTTGCTGCGGAACGAGGTCGGACCGGCGGCGGACGTCTTCGCGCTGGGAGCGACGCTCGCGTACGCGGCGACCGGCAGGCCGCCCTTCGGCATGGGCGAGGCCGCGGGGGTGAGCTACCGGGCCGTCCACGAGCCCGTCGACGTCCTCGGCGTGGAGCCTGGGCTGGCCGCGCTCATCGAGGCGTGCGTGGCCAAGGACCCGGCGGCGCGGCCGGGGCTCGGTGAGGTGATCGCCCGGTGCGGGGTGCGGGCGGCGCTCGTGGAGGATCCGTTCTACGCCGGGCTCGCGCAGTTGGCGGAGGCGGTACCGCAGACGCCGGCGGCGGGCCGGGCGGGGGCGGTGCCGCAGACGCCCACCGTGCAGTCGGTCGCCGGGCCGGTGGCGCCTCCCGCCTACGCACCGGCGAGCCCGCACGACTTGCCGACTGCCGGGGCGGGGTACGGCTATACGCCCACGGAGCTGAGCCGGCCGACGCAGGCCGGCCGCCGCCGGGGCGTGCTGTGGCTCTCGGTGGGGGCCGTGGTGGTCGCCGTGGGGGCGGGGACGGCGTTCATGCTGTTTGCGCCGGACGACAAGAAGGACGACGGCTCGAAGGCGGGGGGCGGTGCGGCTGTGTCTCCGTCCGCCTCGAAGTCGGCCGAGTCACCGGCGGCGTCGGAGCCGGCGGAGGGTGCGCCCGCGTACGTAGGGGACAAGATCGACCGTGTGCTGTGGAGCTCGGCCACCGGCGAATGCCAGTTGCCCCCTGGGGAGAGGGCGGTCGAGGGTTTCATGGGGTCCATCAGCGATCCCGATGCCCCCAGCGAGACCTCGGAGACCCACGCCTTCGGGAACAAGGTTCAACTTGGGTTCCGGGTCGGCGACACGGCCGGGGCCAAGGAGCCGTACTACGTGACCGTCAGCGTGAAGCCGCCGCACGACATCGACCCGGACACCGGTAAGCCCATCGAGGGGATCCTGAGCGACAACCCGAACATCGGTTACCTGAGCAAGCCCGTCGACATCCACAGCGGCAGCGATCCGACGAGTTGGAAGTACGTCACCTACCCGGACGACTTCCACTCCTGGATCAAGGGCAAGCCACAGCCCTCCATCCCGCTCGCCAACGACCCCGGTGACTGGACCGTGGAGTTCCACCACATCCGCACGCCCGACGACTACACCAGCATCATGTGTGACGGCTTCACGGTGAAATGACGCCACTCTCACCTGAAATGGCCTTGAACAGCGGCGATATGGGGGAGGGTTGAGCCGTGCGCAAAGTCTGGGTGATCGGTGGTGTCTCTGTCGGGCTCGGCCTGAGCTTCGTGATGCTGCTCGTGGTCGGTGTGTACGTCGTGGCCGGGAACCTCGTGAACGGGGTGAGCGGGGGGACCAAGGCGTTGGCCAAGGGGTCGGTGCCCGCTGTCTATCAGACCCTCGTCCAGAAGTGGGGCAACCTCTGCGGCGCCATCAACCCGGCACTGCTCGCCGCCCAGCTGTACCAGGAGAGCGGTTGGAATCCGGACGTGACCAGCCACGCCGACGCGCGCGGCATCGCCCAGTTCATCCCCAGTACCTGGGCCACGCACGGAATCGACGGCGACGGTGACGGCGACCGCGACATCTGGGACCCGAGTGACGCGATTCCATCGGCCGCGTCCTACGACTGCGAGCTCGCGAAGTACGTCAAGGACGTGCCCGGCGACACCACGAACAACATGCTGGCCGCCTACAACGCGGGCGCCTACCGCGTCATAAAGGCAGGTGGGGTTCCGGCCATCAGCGAGACGCAGAACTACGTCAAAAGGATCCGCTCCCTGGAGGAGAGCTTCGCCGCTCCCGTCAGTCGGGTCGATCCGTCGAAGCAGGCCGCCGGTGCCATCTACTACGCGCAGAAGAAGCTGGGCACGCCCTATCTGTGGGGCGGTACCGGTACCGCAGAGCAGGGTGGACGGTTCGACTGTTCGGGGCTGACGCAGGCCGCGTACGAGACGGTGGGGATCACGCTGCCGCGGGTCGCCAATGATCAGTACAACGCGGGACCGCATCCGGCCAGGAGCGAGCTGATGCCCGGGGACCTGGTGTTCTTCTCGGACGACCTGACCGACTCGCGGGCCATCCGCCATGTCGGGATTTATGTGGGTGGCGGGTACATGATCGATGCGCCGAGAACGGGTGCTGTGATCCGGTTCGACCCGATCGACACCCCCGACTACTTCGGAGCCACCCGGGTCACCGAAGATGGCGCGAAAGCGCTGCCCACGACGGTGTGAACCGAGCGTGAACCTGCCCCCTGAGCTGCAGTGATGAGTCTCTCTTCGATAACGTCTGAGTGATCATTCGGTGGAGTGTGGAACGTATCAACGGGAGTCGTGCGTTCCTGATGACGTAGCTGAGCGGACGACGGACGTCACAGTCGGCGTGTGCGGATCTACACACCACGGGGGTGGGCGGCAGCGGTGCACGCAAAGGTGCGCCGGGAGAGACGACGAAGGGGCCGTGCGCCATGGCTGGACTCGCAGAATCCGGGTCGAACCCTGACGTCGATCTGCTGTACGACATCAACGGCCTCGCCAAGGACGCGCCGGCCTGGTTCGACCGGGCCATGGAGTACGTCGGTGAGTACGGGCTGCTGCTCGCCATGGTGCTGCTCGTGGTGTGGTGCTGGTGGTCCGTGCGGCGGCGGGGTGGTGAGGACGCGGCGTCGTCGGTGGCCGCCCTGGTCTGGGCGCCGCTCGCCGCCGGGATCGCGGTACTGGTGAACGTGCCGATACGAGGGTTCGTGGAGCGGCCCCGGCCCTTCCTCACCCATCAAGGGCTGGACGTCCTCGTCTCCGGCAAGACCGACTACTCCTTCGTGAGCGACCACGCCACCATCACCATGGCCATGGGTGTCGGGCTCTTCGTCGCCAACCGGAAGTTCGGGCTCTTCGGGCTCGGGCTCGCGCTGCTCGAAGGGTTCTGCCGGATCTACATGGGTGTGCACTATCCGACGGACGTGGTCGGTGGGTTCGCGCTCGGTACGGCCGTCGCGCTGCTGCTCTCGCCCGTGGCCATGGCCCTGCTGACGCCGGTGGTCAAGGCCGTCGAGCGGTCGCCGCGGGCCGGGTTGCTGGTCCGGGCGCGGGGGCGGTCGTACGACGGGCAGGACGCGGTGATCTCGGAGGCCCGGCGTGAGGCGGGGGCCGAGGAGCGGGATCTGGCCGCGTAGGCGCGTTCTCCCAGGCCTTCCGGTGTCCTACAGCGCCTGGGGGTAGGTGAAGAAGCGGTTCGGGTCGTACTGCTTCTTCAGCCGTGCCAGGCGGGTCGCCGCATCGCCGTAGTACGCCTTCCGCCAGTCCTTGAGGGTCGGGTCCGTGTAGTTCTGGTAGGCCGCGCCCGAGGCGTACGGCTTTATCGCCGCGTGGGCCCCGGTCAGCCAGGACTCGGCCGTCGAGCCGCTCGTGCCGGCCCGCCAGGACGCGATGTACTGGGCCAGCATCCGGGAGCGGCGGTGGACGAACGCCGTCGCCGTGGGGGAGACGCGGTTGACGGCTCCGCCGAGGGCCGTGAACGCGATGCTGCCCGAGCCGCCGCGGACGGACTTCAGCTGCTTGAGGAGGGTCTGGATCGCGGCGACGGAGAGCGACTTGTCGAAGAAGTCCGACCTTGCGGCGTATGTCTCCCGGCTCAGCGCTCCCTGCCGGGAGCGGCCGGGGGTCGTGCCGGGCAGGTGGCACATCGCGTCCGTCGAGAAGGACGAGCAGCCCGCGTAGATCTCCATGGCCTCCTCGTAGCCACGGCGGCGGAGGGAGACGCTGCTTGCCGGGGCGCCCACCTTGTCCGCGAGGCGGTCGACCGCGTTCTGGAGTTCGCCGTACGTGCCGAGGGAGAAGGCGGCGACCGAGACGGTGGCGTGGCCGCCGCTCGTGCCCGCCAGGTGCAGGGACGACCAGATCTCGTCCGGCTGGGCCGGGCCCCACTCCTGCCATGCCCTGACGACCGCCGCGGCCCTCGACCACGGCCAGGACAGGTACGCCGTCACTGCCTGCGGGGCCGGGTGGGTCCTGAAGTGCAGTTCCGTCACGACGCCGAAGTTGCCGTTGCCCGCGCCTCGTAGGGCCCAGAAGAGGTCCTTGTGGTCGGTGGCGTTCGCGGTGAGCTGCCTGCCGTCCGCGGTGATCAGGGTGGCCTGGGTGAGGCTGTCGCAGGTCAGGCCGTAGGCGCGGGAGACGACTCCGTGGCCGCCGCCGAGGGTGAGGCCGGAGACGCCCACGGTCGGGCAGGAGCCCGCGGGGATGGTCACGCCCTTCGCGGCGAGGGCACGGTAGACGTCGATCAGCTTGGCGCCGGCACCGACGACTGCCGTGTTGCCGCCGGCGCGGACCCGGTTGAGTTTCGAGACGTCGATGATCAGGCGGCCGTTGCCCGAGGACCAGCCGGCGTAGGAGTGGCCGCCGTTGCGGATCGCTACGTGGAGGGTGTGGGCTCGGGCGTAGGAGAGGGCCGTGCGGATGTCGTCGGGGTGTGCGACGTAGGCGACGGCGGCCGGTTTCAGGGCGTCGAAGCGGGTGTTGTAGAGCTGGCGGGCTGACGGCCAGGCGCGGTCGCCGGGGCGGACGAGGGGGCCGTCGAGGGTGCGGGCGAGGGCGGACCAGTTGGCGGGGGTGGTGGCCGAGGTCGACTTGAACGCGGGTTGGGAGGGGGGCCGTGATGTTGTCGTCCGTGTGCCGTTGTCCGGCCCCGCGTCGCCGGCCTTGCACGCTGTGGCCGCGGCGGTGAGGGTGGCTGCGCCGGCGACGATGAGTGTGCGCCGTTCCATGTCCGTGCCTGTGCCTTTCGTCGGGCCTTCGTGGAACGAGACGGGGGATCGGGGGTGGGGGTTCCATGGTGCGGGGCGTTGGGGGGCGGGGGTGGGATGTCCGGCCGGGGTGCGGTGCCGGGTGCCGGGTGCCTGGTGCCGGGGGTGGGTTGCGCGGCCCGGCGCTGCGGGGTGCCGCCTGCGCCCACCCGTGCCGCCCCAGCGGCACGACTGCCCGCAGCTGGACGGGGTCGGCTGGCGGTGGCTGGGGTGCGCCCCGCGGCACGACTGCCCGCAGCTTGGTGGGGTCAGTTGGGCAGGTGGGCCTCCGCGTCTGCTCTTGCCGAGCTTCTTGCTCTGCGGGCCGGGCCGCGCCAGCCGCAGGTGCAGTGGGCCGTGCAGAAGCGGCCCTGTTCGACTGTCGTCGTGCGGTGGGCCGGTCGACCGGCGGATGGGGGGATCCTGTCCTGCTGCGCCACGCCGACAACGTTACCCAGGCCGGGTAAAGGGTGGGTACGCGCGTGACGACCCCCCTCTGCTCGTCGTTAGGCGGAACGACAGGGGGCCCGTGACGGCGTACCGGCTGGGGGTAGACAGGCGATGGCGGAGCGGCAGCACGGTCGGGTGCGTGGTGTGGTCGTCGCGGTGGGGATCTTGGCCGTGTGCTTCGGGGCCGCGGGGTGTTCCGGGAGCGGGGCCGCCCTCGACCAGGACGCGCGGGCCGGGGATCCGGTCGAGACCTTGCACCGGGCCGCCGACACTCTCGTGGAGGCGGGGAGTTCGAAAGCCCGTACGTCCATGGAGATGGCCACCGGGGGGACCCGGGTCACCATTCGCGGCCGGGGTGTGTACGACTACCGGCGGCAGCTGGGCCGGTTGAAGGTGATGCTGCCGCAGGATCCGGCGGGGACCAGCAAGCATCGGCCCATCACCGAACTGCTCGCTCCTGGCGCGCTGTTCATGAAGAACCGGGGCGCCGGGGTGCCCGCCGACAAGTGGGTGCGGGTCGACACCGCCACGCTGACCGACGGGAACCTCGTGACCGGCGGGGCCACGGATCCGTTCGCCGCCGCCGAGGTGCTGCGCGGGACGCGGACGGCGACGTACGTGGGGAGGACCGAGGTCGCGGGGACCGCCGTACGGCATTACCGGGGGACCGCGGATCTCGGGCGGGCGGCGCACCACGCGTCCGCCGGGAACAAGGGGCCGCTCGCGGCGGCGGCGAAAGGGTTCGCCACGGCCCGCGTCCCGTTCGACGTCTATCTCGACGACGAGGGGCGCATCCGCAAGATCCGGCACCGGTTCAGCTTCCTGAACGGGCAGCAGAAGGGGACCGTGGCGGTCGCTTCGACGACGCTGTTGTACGACTTCGGGGTCGCCACCGACGTGCGGCTGCCGGCCGCCGGTGACATCTACGCGGGCAGGATCGCTGAGGAGTGAGGGCCGGTTCGGCCATGGGCGCGGGCCCGTGACGGGCGTCAAGAACTAGCCCTTCCGTGCCATGCGCGGTGTGTGTGCCGCTCCCTACTCTAGGAAGTCGGTGACGGCAGAGAAGAGGTGATGCGCGTGGCTCCGGTCGGCGGTACGGCAGTTCAGGACCACGTGGCCCTCGCCGAGATCGAGTTGTGCGGGGAGCTGATCATCGCGGCCTCGGCCGCCGACGAGGACCGGCTCAGCCTGGAGAGCATCGACGAGGTGCTGAAAGTGGCCGAAGAACGCGCGAACGCCTCCGGCTACTAGCCGGAGGCGCCCCTGTCCCGGGCCTCACACAGAGGCCGGCTGTCACGTCCGCAGCAGGCGGGCGATCGCCTTGGTCGCCTCTTCCACCTTCGCGTCGATCTCGGCGCCGCCCTTGACGGCCGCGTCGGCGACGCAGTGGCGCAGGTGTTCCTCCAGGAGTTGGAGGGCGAAGGACTGCAGGGCCTTGGTGGAGGCGGAGACCTGCGTGAGTATGTCGATGCAGTAGGTGTCCTCGTCGACCATCCGCTGCAGGCCCCTGATCTGGCCCTCGATGCGGCGCAGACGCTTGAGGTGTTCGTCCTTCTGCTTGTGGTACCCGTGCACACCGCGGTCGTGGTCCGTCACGGCTTCCGGCTCAGCGGTGGCGGAGGGCGCTTCCGCGCCGGCCTCGGTGGTCGTCATCGCGTCCTCCACATCATGGGCAGACATATACCCCTACTGGGTATATGGTACCGAACTTTGCGGGGTATGTGGCCTGCGGGCGGCCCCCGTGTCGAACACTCTGCCTGATGGGCGACACTGGGGGACGGCCCGTTAGCCGTGGCCGGATGATGCGCCTAGCATCAGCCTGACCGAAACCGATGCACCCCGAGGATCCCTAGTGCGCTTTCGTCTGACCCCCAGGGAGACGAGCTTCTATGACATGTTCGCCGCATCCGCGGACAACATCGTCACGGGCTCGAAGCTCCTCATGGAACTGCTCGGAGCGGACACCGCCGGCCGGGCCGAGATCGCGGAGCGTATGCGGGCCGCGGAACACGCGGGTGACGATGCCACGCACGCGATCTTCCACCAGCTGAACTCCTCGTTCATCACGCCGTTCGACCGCGAGGACATCTACAACCTCGCGTCGTCCCTCGACGACATCATGGACTTCATGGAGGAGGCCGTCGACCTGGTCGTCCTCTACAACGTGGAGGAACTGCCCAAGGGCGTCGAGCAGCAGATCGAGGTACTGGCACGGGCGGCCGAGCTGACCGCCGAGGCCATGCCGAACCTGCGCACCATGGACAACCTCACCGAGTACTGGATCGAGGTCAACCGGCTGGAGAACCAGGCCGACCAGATCCACCGCAAGCTGCTCGCCATGCTCTTCAACGGCAAGTACGAAGCCATCGAGGTGCTGAAGCTCAAGCAGATCGTGGATGTGCTGGAGGAAGCGGCCGACGCGTTCGAGCACGTGGCGAACACGGTGGAGACCATCGCCGTCAAGGAGTCCTGACCTTTTCATGGACACCTTTGCGTTGATCGTGACCATCGGGGTCGCGCTCGGATTCACCTACACCAACGGCTTCCACGACTCGGCGAACGCCATCGCCACCTCCGTCTCCACACGCGCGCTCACCCCGCGGGCGGCGCTCGCGATGGCCGCGGTGATGAACCTCGCCGGCGCGTTCCTCGGCAGCGGGGTCGCCAAGACCGTCAGCGAAGGCCTGATCGAGACACCGCACGGCAACAGGGGCATGTGGATCCTCTTCGCCGCCCTGGTGGGCGCGATCGTGTGGAACCTCGTCACCTGGTACTTCGGTCTGCCCTCGTCCTCCTCGCACGCGCTGTTCGGCGGCATGGTGGGCGCGGCGCTCGCCGGCGGCATCGGCGTCATCTGGTCCGGCGTCCTGGAGAAGGTCGTCATCCCGATGTTCATCTCCCCGGTCGTCGGTTTGATCGCCGGTTACCTGGTGATGTGCGCGATCCTGTGGATGTTCCGCAAGTCCAACCCGCACAAGGCCAAGCGCGGCTTCCGCATAGCCCAGACCGTGTCGGCGGCGGGCATGGCCCTCGGCCACGGTCTCCAGGACGCCCAGAAGACGATGGGCATCGTGGTGATGGCCCTGGTCATCGCCGATGTCGAGCAGGCGGGGGACCCCATCCCGATCTGGGTCAAGGTCGCCTGTGCGCTCATGCTCTCGCTCGGTACGTATGCGGGCGGCTGGCGCATCATGCGCACGCTCGGCCGGAAGATCATCGAGCTGGACCCACCGCAGGGGTTCGCGGCCGAGACCACCGGCGCGTCGATCATGTTCACCACGGCGTTCATCTTCCAGGCCCCCATCTCCACCACCCACGTCATCACGTCCGCGATCATGGGCGTCGGCGCCACGAAGCGGGTGAACGCGGTGCGGTGGGGTGTCGCCAAGAACATCATCCTGGGCTGGTTCATCACGATGCCGGCGGCGGCGGCGGTGGCCGCGTGCTCGTTCTGGATTGTGAATTTGGCGTTCCTGTAGATCTCTCCCCCGACAGCGTGTGCTCGTTCGACATTCAAACGTTCGAGCTCGCACTCAATACATGGGGAGACATGGCCTTGCGCAAGCGTCTCGCGTACGGCATCGGTACGGGGGCGGCTGTGGCCGCGTCCGTGCTCCTCGCGGCGGGTCCCGCCGCCGCGGCCGATTCCGACCTGCGTGTCCGTACCAAGGCGTCGGGTGACTACGCGTACATGGCCGGGACAGAGGACTTCCACGCTGACGGCGACAAGATCGAGGTCTGCGACAACCGGGGCGACGGCGCTGGGGTCGGCGGATACTGGAAGATCGGCAGCGGGGGCGACGTCACCAAGATCTACAACGGTAACGGTCTGAGCGGTGGGTGCGAGTGGCGCAACTACGAGTTCGCCGAGTCGGCCACCGTCTACCTCCGGGTCTGCCTTCAAGACAATGGTGACTTCAAGGAAAGTACCTGCAGCGCCTGGAATTCCGTACGCGCCAACGGCGACTGACCGGAGCAGCAGACGGGCCCGCCCCCTGGAATCCAGGGGGCGGGCCCTTTCGTCCTCGCGGTGGCACCGCCATGCAGCACCGCGAGGGTCTTGGGGGTGGCGGTCTAGCCGAAGCGGCCGGAGATGTAGTCCTCCGTGGCCTGGACCGACGGGTTGGAGAAGATGCGCTCCGTGTCGTCTATCTCGATCAGCCGGCCGGGCTGGCCGACCGCCGAGAGGTTGAAGAAGGCCGTGCGGTCGGAGACGCGGGCCGCCTGCTGCATGTTGTGCGTGACGATGACGATCGTGAAGCGTTCCTTGAGCTCGCCGATCAGGTCCTCGATGGCGAGGGTGGAGATCGGGTCGAGCGCCGAGCAGGGCTCGTCCATCAGGAGCACGTTCGGCTCCACCGCGATCGCCCGCGCGATGCACAGACGCTGCTGCTGACCGCCGGAGAGGCCCGAGCCGGGCTTGTTGAGGCGGTCCTTCACCTCGTTCCAGAGGTTCGCACCCTTGAGGGACTTCTCGACGACGTCGCTCAGTTCCGACTTCTTGTACGAGCCGTTCAGGCGCAGGCCCGCCGCCACGTTGTCGAAGATCGACATCGTGGGGAAGGGGTTGGGACGCTGGAACACCATGCCGACCTCGCGGCGCACCGACACGGGGTCGATGCCGTGGCCGTAGAGGTCCTCGTCGTCCAGCAGCACCTTGCCCTCGACGCGGCCGCCCGAGGTGACCTCGTGCATCCGGTTCAGCGTGCGCAGGAACGTCGACTTGCCGCAGCCGGAGGGGCCGATGAAGGCCGTCACCGAGCGCGGCTCGACCGTCATCGAGATGTCCTCGATCGCCTTGTGGGCGCTGTAGTAGGCGGTGAGCCCGCTTACGTCGATTCGCTTGGCCATGTCTCTACTTCACTTCCAGGATCAGTCGCCGTATGGCCGCGTCAGCGACCGGTCTTCGGGGCCTTCCAGCGGGCGATCCCGCGGGCCACCAGGTTGAGGATCATCACGAAGGCGATCAGCGTCAGTGACGCCGCCCAGGCACGGTCGTACGCCGCTCCGGAGCCCGCGCTGTTCGCGTACTGCTGATAGATGTACAGCGGCAGCGACGCCTGCGCACCCTCGAAGGGGTTGGCGTTGATGAACGGGTTCCCCCATACCAGGAGCAGCACGGGTGCCGTCTCGCCCGCGATACGGGCGACCGCCAGCATCACGCCGGTGATGATGCCGCCGAGCGAGGTCGGCAGGACCACCTTCAGGATCGTGCGCCACTTCGGGACGCCGAGCGCCAGGGACGCCTCGCGCAGCTCGTTCGGGACGAGCTTGAGCATCTCCTCCGTGGAGCGGACGACGACCGGCATCATCAGGATCGCGAGTGCGAGCGAGCCGGCGAAGCCGAAGGGCTGCATGTCGAACTGCAGCATCAGGCTGAGGATGAACAGACCGGCGACGATCGACGGGATACCGGTCATCACGTCGACGAAGAACGTGATGGCCCGGGACAGGTTGCCCCGCCCGTACTCCACGAGGTAGACCGCGGTGAGCACGCCGACCGGCGCGGCGATCAGCGCGGCGAGGCCGACCTGTTCCAGGCTGCCGAGGATGGCGGCGTAGATGCCGCCGCCCGGCTCGGTGTCGGCGACCACGCCCATGGAGTGGGTCAGGAAGTAGACGTCGAGGACCTTCACGCCGCGGGCGACGGTCACCCAGACCAGGGAGACCAGCGGCACCACGGCGAGCAGGAAGGCCACCCAGACCAGCGAGGTCACGAGGCGGTCCTTGGCCTGGCGGCTGCCCTCGACGCGGGAGGCGATGACGTACGAACCGACGACGAAGAGGATCGCGGCGATCAGGCCCCACTGCACGCGGCTGTGAAGGCCGGCGGCGAGGCCGATGCCGATCGCCACGGCGAGGGAGCCGCCGGCGATGGCGTACGGGGACCACTTCGGGAGGCGGGCGCCCTGCAGGGTGCTGGGCTTGTCGGCGATGGCGGTGCTCATGCGTTGGCCCCCGAGTACTCCTTGCGGCGGGCGATGATCGCGCGGGCCGCGCCGTTGACCAGCAGGGTGATGACGAACAGGACCAGACCGGAGGCGATGAGCGCGTCACGGCCGAACTCGGTGGCCTCGCCGAACTTGCTGGCGATGTTCTGGGCGAAGGTGCCGCCGCCCGGGTCGAGCAGGCTGGCCTGGATGTCGAAGGTGGGGGAGAGCACGGTGGCGACGGCCATCGTCTCGCCGAGGGCGCGGCCGAGGCCGAGCATCGAGGCGGAGATCACGCCGGAGCGGCCGAACGGCAGGACGGCCATGCGGATGACCTCCCAGCGGGTGGCGCCGAGGGCGAGAGCCGCCTCCTCGATCATCTGCGGGGCCTGGCGGAAGACCTCGCGGCTCACGTTGGTGATGACCGGCAGGATCATGATCGCGAGCAGGATGCCGACCGTGAGCATCGAACGGGGGGCGCCGCCCTCCCAGGAGAAGATGCCGGTCCAGCCGAGGTAGTCGTTCAGCCAGCCGAAGAGGCCGTCCATCTGCGGTACGAGGATCAGCGCGCCCCACAGGCCGTAGACGATGGACGGCACGGCGGCGAGCAAGTCGATCACGTACCCGATGGGGCCGCTGAGCCTGCGCGGGGCGTAGTGCGTGAGGAACAGCGCGATGGCGACGGCGATCGGGACCGCGATGACCATGGCGACGATCGAGGAGACGATCGTGCCGAAGGCGAGGACCGCGATGCCGAACTTCGGCGGGATGATGCCGGTGTTCCACTCGAAGGTGGTGAGGAAGTTGGCGTCGTCCTTGTTGATCGCGAGGACCGCGCGATAGGTGAGGAAGACCGCGATCGCGGCCATGATCACCAACAGCAGGATGCCCGACCCGCGGGAGAGACCGAGGAAGATCCGGTCACCGGGTCGGGTGGCGCCGCGGGCGGCGCGCTTCTGCTCGGTCAGGGTCGGTGGCTCGGGAGCCGGGGGCGGGGCTTCGGTGTTCTTCGTGGTTATGTCCATCGGGTTCTCCGGTCTGCGGGACCGTACGTGCCGTACGGCCCAGTGGAGCCGGACGCGATGTGCGACGGCTCCTGGCGGCGGTGCACCGGACGATGCGGTCCGGTCCCGGACTGTCAGGCCCTGGACCGGACCGCACTCGGATCAGCTCAGGCCCTCGATGGTGGTGCGGACCTTGGTGATGATGTCGTCGGGGATGGGGGCGTAGCCGCTGTCCGCGAGGACGGCCTGGCCGTCCTCGGAGGCGATGTAGCGCAGGAACGCCTTGGTGGCGGGCAGGGTGTCCGCCTTGTTGCCCTTGTCGCAGACGATCTCGTACGTGACCAGGGTGATCGGGTAGGCGCCCTCGGCCTTGGTCGCGTAGTCCAGCTTGAGCGAGAGGTCCTTGCCCGTGCCGACGACCTTGGCGGCGCCGATGGCCTTGGTGGCGTTCTCGACGGTGGCGTCGACCGGGGCGGAGGCGCCGGTGTCGATGGAGACCGCGTTGATGCCGTCCTTGGCGTACGACAGCTCCATGTAGCTGATGGCGCCGGAGGTCTGCTTGACCTGCTGGGCGACACCGGAGGAGCCGGAGGCGGACTGGCCGCCCTTGGCCTGCCAGGCCTTGCCGCCCTCGTACTTCCAGTTGGCGGGGGACGAGGCGATCAGGTACTTGGTGAAGTTGTCCGTGGTGCCGGACTCGTCCGAGCGGTGGAACGCCTGGATCTTGAGGTCGGGAAGCTGCGCGTCGGGGTTCAGCTTCTTGATCGCCGCGTCGTTCCAGTTGGTGATCTTGCTGTCGAAGATCTTGGCGAGCGTCGCGGCGTCCAGGACCAGCTTGTCGACACCCGGAACGTTGTAACCCACGGCGATCGGGCCGCCGACCATCGGGAGGTCGATGCCCTGGCCGCCGGAGCAGACCTGCTTGGAGGCCGTGACCTCTTCGGGCTTCAGCGCGGAGTCCGAACCGGCGAAGGCGACCTGGCCCTGGGTGAACGCGGTGACGCCGGCGCCCGAGCCGCCGCCCTTGTAGTTGATCTGCACGCCACAGGCGGCGGAGAACTGCTTGACCCAGGCGTCGATCGCGTTCTTCTGCGCGGAGGAGCCGTCGGCCAGGAGCTGGCCCTTGGCGTCGTCGCACTTGATGTTGCCGGCCGCCGCTGTCGACGTGGCGCCGCCGCCGTCGCTGTTGCCGGTGTCGTCCGAGCCGCACGCCGTGAGGGCCAGGGCGCCGGAGACGGCGAGAGCACCGAGGGTGAGGGCCCGCCGGTTCATGCGCTGAAGCTTCACTTGAGGGAGTTCCTTCCGAGAGCCGCCGTCCTGAACCGGCGGCGTGCGAAGTTTGTACGGCTGAAATTAGGCAGAACAGGTGAAGGCGCCGAAGGTCGTGAGTGAACGGGGGGTGAACCCCTGAGGACGGTGCGGTGAGGTAACGGAACGCTCACGTCGAGGACACGGAGTGATGTCCGCCGACTATCTCAGGTGAAGAGCCTGGAGAAGGGCGTCGACGAGGGCGCGGTCCCTCGGCTGGGTCAGGCGGTTTCGGGCCGCCGTGGGTGGGAGCCACAGGATGCGGTCCACCTCCTCGTTCGGGGTGAAGACGCCGGCTGTGGCCTCGGCCGCCCAGTAGCGGACCTCCTTGGGGCGGCCGCTCACCAGGTAGCGGACGGTGGGCAGGCGGGTGCCGGCCACGGCCCGGTGACCAGTCTCCTCCTCGACCTCACGCAGGGCGCCGGACAGGTGGGTCTCGCCGCGTTTCAGCTTGCCCTTGGGGTGCGACCAGTCGTCGTACTTCGGCCGGTGCACGAGACAGACCTCCAGCTCGCCGTCGACCGGGGAGTGACGCCACAGGACGCAGCCGGCCGCCTGGACGGGGGGTTCCGCGGCTTCGTTCGCTCGGGGCATCGGTGTCACCGCCTCCACGAGGATGGGTCAGGGCGTGCCGACCGCCCGCCTCTGCCAGGACTGCTGGAAGGCGAAACGTGCCGCCTCCACCTCGTGCCGCTGGTCGGCGTGGAGCACGCCGAGGGCGTACGCCGTCGCCGGGGCGATACGGGGGGTACGGGCCGCCTGGGCCGCTGCCGCCGCGGCCTCCGAGGCGTCGCGGTGACGGTCGAGGGCCTGGCCCGCGGTGAGCAGCCGGACGTCGACGGGCGCCGGCTCGCCGTCGAGGACCTCGCGGGCGTAGCGGTGCAGGCGCAGAAGGAGACGGACCTGGTGCCAGGGGGCGTCCTGGGGGTGCGGGGCCGGGTCGGGGGAGAGGCCGTGGATCAGGGCCTCCGCGTTGTAGGGGCTGCCGGCGGTGAAGAGGGGGAGGGCGGCGATCGCGTCGGTGAGGCGGTCCTGGGCGGCGGCGGCGAAGGAGTGCAGGCCGGTGGTGGTCGCCGTGGGGGTGAGAGGGACCTCGCTGGCGAGTAAGGCGATGTTGTCGGCGACCGCGTGGAAGCGGGAGGAGCCGAGGGCCTGGAGGGCGGTGCTGTGCGCTCGGGTCCGGGCGAGGGTGAGCTGGCGTTCGAGCAGGGCGCCCGCCTTTGCCGCGCCCACGGTGAGGTTGCCGCGGTCCGGTGCGGGCGCCGGGCGGGTCGGGGGGCCGGCGGTGCCGGCTGCCGCCCCCAGTGCCTTGAGGGCCTGGGCGGAGCCGCCCGAAGGGCGGCCCGCCCCTCCGCCCGCTGAGGCACTGGCCGCAGCGGTCCCCTCGGAAGTCCTACCGGCCGCGGAGCCGCCTGCGCCGCCCGCGGCCGACCCGGTCGAGCCGCCCGCGCCCGACCCCCCGGAAGCGTCGCCGCCCCTCGGGCCCTCCGCAGCGCGGCCCGTGGCTGGGCCGAAGGTTCCCGTCGCGACCGCCGGCTGGGCCGGGAACACCGCTCCCGACAGCCGGTGCAGTGCCAGGAGGAGGCGGTCGAGTCGGGCCTCGTACGCGTGTTCCATCGCCAATGTCCCCGACAGCCAGGCCAGTTCGGGGCGCATCGCGTCCGACCACTCGGTGTCGAGTAGGGGGCGGAAGGTGTGCAGGCTGCCGCTGATGCGGCGGACCGAGCGGCGCAGCGCCCGGGCCGCGTCGACGGAGCCCTCCGCGCCGTTCGCGCCGGCCGTCGTACCGCCGGTTTCGCGGTGCAGCCGTAGCGCGCGGAGGAACTCCGTGGCCTGGGACCGCAGGTAGCCCGCGAGGGCGTCCCCCGTCACGGGCCCGGCGTGCCCGGACTGGGGATCCGTCGGGTCAAGGTGTTGCTGTGCCACGCCGGCGCCTCCGGGCGTCTATGAGCATCTCCTGGACGTTGCGCAGGGGCTGGCCGTCCTGGTCGGTCGCGTGCCGGGTCCACTCGCCGTCCGGGCCGAGGTGCCAGGAGGCGGTGGTGTCCGACATGCCTGTCTCCAGCAGCCGGTTGAGGGCCGCCCGGTGGGCCGGGTCGGTGACCCTCACCAGTGCCTCGATACGGCGGTCGAGGTTGCGGTGCATCATGTCGGCGCTGCCGAACCACACCTCCGGCTCGCCCCCGTTGCCGAAGGCGAACACCCGGGAGTGTTCGAGGAAGCGGCCGAGGATCGAGCGGACCCGGATGTTCTCGGACATGCCCGTGACGCCGGGGCGGACCGCGCAGATGCCGCGCACCCACACGTCGCACGGCACGCCTGCCTGGGACGCCCGGTACATGGCGTCGATGATCGCCTCGTCCACCATCGAGTTGACCTTGATGCGGACGAAGGCGGGGCGTCCGGCACGGTGGTGCTGGACTTCCTTGTTGATCCGCGCGATCAGGCCGTCCCGCAGGGACTTGGGGGCGACCAGGAGGCGGCGGTACGTCTCGCGGCGGGAGTAGCCCGAGAGGCGGTTGAAGAGGTCCGAGAGGTCCGCGCCGACCTGCGGGTCCGCCGTCAGCAGGCCCAGGTCCTCGTACAGCCTCGCCGTCTTCGGGTGGTAGTTGCCCGTGCCGACGTGGCTGTACCGCCGTAGCGTGTCGCCCTCCTGACGGACCACCAGGGACAGCTTGCAGTGGGTCTTCAGGCCGACCAGGCCGTAGACGACGTGGCAGCCGGCCTCCTCCAGCTTGCGCGCCCACTTGATGTTGGCGTGCTCGTCGAAGCGGGCCTTGATCTCCACCAGGACGAGGACCTGCTTGCCGGCCTCGGCGGCGTCGATGAGCGCGTCGACTATGGGGGAGTCGCCGGAGGTGCGGTACAGGGTCTGCTTGATGGCGAGGACGTCCGGGTCGTCGGCGGCCTGCTGCAGGAACGCCTGCACCGACGTCGAGAAGGAGTCGTACGGGTGGTGCAGCAGCACGTCCCGGGTGCGCAGGGCGGCGAAGATGTCGGCCGCGGACGCCGACTCGACCTCGGCCAGGTCGCGGTGGACGCCGGCGATGAACTTCTTGTACTTCAGCTCGGGCCGGTCGAGGGAGGCGATGCGGAAGAGGCCCGTGAGGTCCAGGGGACCGGGGAGCGGGTACACCTCCGCCTCGCTGATCTTCAGCTCGCGGACGAGGAGGTCGAGGACCTCGCGGTCGATCGACTCCTCCACCTCCAGGCGCACCGGCGGCCCGAAGCGGCGCCGCATGAGCTCCTTCTCCAGGGCCTGGAGGAGGTTCTCGGCGTCGTCCTCCTCGACCTCCAGGTCCTCGTTGCGGGTGAGGCGGAAGGCGTGGTGCTCCAGGACCTCCATGCCCGGGAACAGCTCCTCCAGGTGGGCGGCGATGACGTCCTCGATGGGGACGTAGCGGCCCGGGGAGCTCTCCAGGAAGCGGGACAGCAGCGGCGGCACCTTGACGCGGGCGAAGTGGCGGTGCCCGGTGACGGGGTTGCGTACGACGACGGCCAGATTGAGGGACAGCCCGGAGATGTACGGGAAGGGGTGCGCGGGGTCGACCGCCAGCGGGGTCAGCACGGGGAAGATCTGGTGGCGGAAGAGAGTGAACAGGCGGGCCTGTTCCTTTTCCTGCAGCTCGCTCCAGCGCACCAGGTGGACGCCCTCTTCGGCGAGGGTGGGGGCGACGTCCTCGTGGTAGCAGGCGGCGTGCCGGGCCATGAGTTCGCGGGAGCGGGCCCAGATCATCTCCAGGACCTCGCGGGGCTGGAGACCGGACGCGGACCTGGTCGCGACCCCGGTGGCGATCCGGCGCTTCAGGCCGGCCACCCGGACCATGAAGAACTCGTCCAGGTTGCTGGCGAAGATCGCGAGGAAGTTCGCGCGCTCCAGCAGCGGGGTGTTCGGGTCCTCGGCGAGTTCGAGGACCCGCTCGTTGAACGCGAGCCAACTGCGTTCCCGGTCGAGGAAGCGGCCCTGCGGGAGCTGGGGCCCGTCGAACGGTGCCTCCTCGTACGCGTCGAGGTCGGCGTCGATGTCGGGTTCCAGGTCGGAGACGGCGGCCGACACGGTGTGCGGGCGGTGCGCGGCGATGGAACCCACGGAGGGCTGTGCGTGCTGGACCTGTGCCTGGGCGTTTGGCTGGCTCATGGACCCATTCTTCCGCGCCACGAGCGATACAGGCGCGTCGGACAGGGCGGGCGGGAGCGGGGGGGCGACACGGGCCTCCCCGTTCCCCGCTGTCCCCTCGGGGGGCGGCGCGGGCTCTGGCACGACGGGCTTCATCCACTGAGCCTCGCAAGCCTGTCTGAACCAGTGGTTACGGCGACATGGCGTGTGGGACACCGGGGAACGGCTCACGGGCGTCCGCGCGCGGCGAGGGACGCCTCGACCGTACGTCCCGCCCCCCCGTGGAGGGACGTACGGTCCGTTCAGCGGGTGCGGCGGCGCAGCAGCCAGAAGGCGGCGGTGGTGGCCGCGGCGGTGACGGCGAGGAGGATGCCGGTCTCGACGAGGTGCAGGGGCCAGAAGTGGGACGGGGGGTGGTAGGTGCCGTCGCCCACGTGCCACCACTCGTTGGTCACCTTGGGCCGGCCGGAGCCGCCGGTCACCGTCGGCCAGAAATCCTCCCGCTGCCGTTCCAGGTACTGGTTGAGCACCACCATCACGGCGACGGAGACCCCGAGCGCGGGCAGCGAGCGGCGCAGCAGGAGCGCGGTGAGTGTGCCGACGGCGAGGGCGCACAGGCCGTACGCCACCACTGCCGGGCCGTGGGCGGCGAACACGTCGGAGAAGCTCCAGTCGTCGCCCATCAGGTCCCGGTTCGCCGACCAGGCCCACCGGTAGACGGGGACGAAGACCGCGCCGCTGAGGATGATCAGCAGGGCCGGCACCGCGAGTTTGACGGCCAGCCAGCGGGTGGGCGTGACCCCCTGCGTCCAGGCGAGCCGGGCGGTGCCGCTCTCCAGTTCGCGGCCGATCAGCGAGCCGCCCGCCCAGGCGGCGACGGCCCAGAAGCTGTAGTACATGAGCGTGCTGATCCAGCCCGTCGGCTCGCTGTAGTCGAGGCTGGCCCAGACGGCGTCGCAGATGCCGGCGTTCCTGGGGCAGCTGTCCAGCGCGGCGCGCGCCGAGTCCGCGGTGACCTCGTTCAGCCACACCAGCCAGGCGACGGCTGCGAGGACGAAGAGCACCCACACGATCCCCGCCGTGCGGTGCAGGCGCAGCACCGTGCGCGGCAGCCCTCCCAGGGCGGTCATACGGCGGCTCCCTTGCGGACGCCGGTCCGGTGCCGCAGCACCCGGAACGCCAGCACGGTCAGCAGCGCGGTGACGGCGAGGAGGACGGCGGTCGCCATGAGCTGGAGGGGCCAGTAGTGCGACTCGGGGTGGTAGTCCTTGTAGAAGCTGACGGCGTCGAGGCGGTCGAAGAGCGTGCCGCACGAGGGGTCGATGCTGCTGCCGCAGTACCGGGGGATGTCGAGCCGGTCGCCGTCGGCGGTGAGCAGGCCCTCGGCGACGCCCATGCCGGAGCCCGAGGGGCCGTCCCGCAGGCTGCTGACGTGGGTGGCGGTCGGCCAGAGGTGGGGCAGGGCCAGGAACGTCGCGATCCACAGGACGCCCGTGGCGCAGACCGCGCCGATCAGGGCGGCGAGCGACCGGCGCAGCAGCAGGCCCAGGAGGGCACCGGCGGCCAGGCCCGCCAGGGCGAGGGCGACGACCATGGGGCCGCTCGCGTAGAGGCTCTCGACGCTGTACCAGGGCTTGGCGTTGTCGACGCGGCCCCGGCCCGCCGACCACGCCAGGTGGTGCAGCAGGGCCGCGAGGGCGGTGCCGGTGGTGATCAGGGCCGCGGGCAGGGCCAGTTTGGCGGCCAGCCAGCGGGTGGGCGTCACGCCCTGCGTCCAGGCGAGCCGGGCGGTGCCGCTCTCCAGTTCGCGGCCGATCAGCGAGGCGCCTGCCCAGGCGGCGACGAGGAACGGCACCGCCAGGACGGCGAAGCTCGTGTAGAGGGAGACGTCCTTGTAGAGGAGGATCGCCTCCTGGTCGTACGCGCACGCCACGTCCATCCCGCAGGCGTCGTACTGCTGCCAGCCGGCCGCCGACGCGTCGGTGAGCGGACCCCCGAGCCACAGCAGCAGGGCGGCGAGGGCGACGACCAGGCCCGTCCAGGCGTACAGGGCCGGGCGGTGCAGGCGCAGCAGCCAGCGGAACTGGCGCGGTGGTGCGGTGGGGGCGGGCGGCGGGGTGGCGGGGTCCGGCACGGCGGCGGGGGTGGGGGCGGTCACAGTGCTCACGCGGCCTTCTCCTCGAGTTCGGCCGGGGTCAGGGCCGGCGCCTCGGGGTTGCGCAGGTGGGCGAGGACCAGCTCCTCCAGGGAGAGGCGGCCGCCGGTGCGCCAGTCGTCGGGGAGCGGGCCCGCCGGGCGGATCAGGGCGGTGAGCTGGCGGCCGGTGGTGCGGGACTCGACGACGGTGTGCGGGGCGAGGTCGGTCTCCGCGGGGGCGGACACACGCGCGTGGGCGGCGAGGAGTTCGTCGATCTCGCCGGAGAGGCGGACCCGGCCGCCGCCGATCAGCAGCAGGTGGTCGCAGGAGTCCTCCAGTTCGGCGACCACGTGCGAGGACATCACGATCGTGGTGCCGTGCTCGGCGGCCCGCGCCATCAGGACGCCCATCAGCTCGTGCCGGGCCAGCGGGTCGAGGTCGGCCATCGGCTCGTCCAGGAGCAGCAGTTCGGGGCGCTTGGCCAGGGCCAGGGCGAGCGCGACGCGGGTGCGCTGGCCGCCGGAGAGGGAGCGTATGCGGGACTTGGGGTTCAGCTCGCCGTCGGCCACGATGCGTTCGGCCCCGGCCGCGTCCCAGCGGCCGGGGTTGAGGTCGGCGCCCATCCGCAGCGTCTCGGCGACACTGAGCTGTGGGTACAGCGGCTTGTCCTGGCCGACGAAACCCACGCGTGCGCGTGCCTCGCCCGGCGTTGTCCCGAGGACGGTCACCGTGCCCTCGCTGGGCGCCAGCAGGCCGGCGGCGAGGGCGAGCAGGGTGGACTTGCCCGCCCCGTTGGGGCCGACGACCGCGCAGACGCGGCCGGCGGGCAGCCGGAAGGTGCACGACTGCAGGGCCCAGCCGCCTCGGCGGCCGAAGCGCTTGCCCAGCGCGGCCGCGGCCATCGCCGTGTCGGTCATGACGGGTCTCCTTGGAAGTGTTTCTCGAGTACGGCGGTGAACAGTGCGGCCACGTCCTCGCGGGCCAGCCCGGCCTCGCGGGCCTTGGCCGCCCAGGTGTCCAGCTCGCCGTGCAGGGGGGAGTCGGCCGGTCCGGTGCCCAGCGTGCGCTGGACGAAGGTGCCCAGTCCGCGCCGTGCCTCGACCAGGCCCTCCCGCTCCAGCTCGCGGTAGGCCTTGAGCACGGTGTTCGGGTTGATGGCGGTGGCTTCGACGACCTCGCGGGCCGTGGGCAGTTTGTCGCCGGGTTCGAGGAGGCCGAGGCGGAGTGCCTGCTTGGTCTGCTGGACGATCTGGACGTAGGTGGCCACGCCGCTGTGCCGGTCGATGCGGTACTCGACCACGCGTTCCCCCCTTTCACTAATTGAGTAGTGAAAGGGTGGTGGAAGGTGTGCCGGAAAGTCAAGCGTGATTGCGTGAACCGATCGACCGGGCTCGTCCGATGAGGAGACGTGAGCGAAACGAGAAGCGACGGGGAGCTGCTGCGGGCCATCGCGGCGGACGGGGACCGGCGCGCCTTCGAAGAGCTGTACCGGCGCTTCGCGCCGTGGCTCACCGCACGACTGCGCGGCCGGTGCTCCGACGCCGGGATCGTCGACGACGTCGTACAGGAGACGTTCCTGGCGGTGTGGCGGGGGACCGCCCGCTACCACGCGGAGGGCGATGTCGCCGGATGGCTGTGGCGCATCGGCTCGCGGCGGCTGGTCGACGCGCTGCGCGGCGACGGGGCACGGGGGCGGCTGCGGCAGGCGCTGGCGCGGCTGCGGCACCGGGACGAGGCGTCCGCGGAGGAACGCGTGCTCGCGGGGGTGGAGCACGGGGACCTCGCGGGCGCCCTGGTCCGGCTCTCACCGGAGTTGCGCGCCGTGCTGCAGGCGACGGTCATCGACGGACTGACCACCCGGGAGGCGGCCGTCCTCCTCGGCATCCCGCCGGGCACGGTCAAGACGCGGGCGATGCGGGCCCGGAAGCAGTTGCGGGAGGCGCTGGCATGAGGACGAATCGACGAGCGCGGGAGGTGGCGGCATGACCTGGCATGTGTCCGAGGAGGATCTGCGCGCCTACGCACAGGGTGAGTTGGCGCCCCCGGCCCTCTGGTCCGCCGACGCGCATCTCACCGCCTGCGCCCACTGCCGGGGGCAGCTCGCCGACGTCAGCGACCCGGTCGCCCTCGACGCGGGCTGGGAGCGGCTCGACGCCGAACTCGACGCCCCCCGACCGGGGCTCTTCGAGTCCCTGCTCGTCCGGATCGGGGTCCCCGACCACATCGCGCGGCTGCTCACGGCCACACCGGTGCTGCGCGGCTCCTGGCTCGGTTCCGTCGTCGCCGTCCTGGTGATGACCGTCCTCGTGGCCAACTCACGCCCGGACGCCGGAACCCCCACGCTCTTCCTCGCGCTCGCGCCGCTGCTGCCGCTCGCCGGGGTCGCGCTGTCGTACGGACCCGCGCTGGACCCGACGTACGAGATGGCCGTCGTCTCGCCGACGCACGGCTTCCGGCTGCTGATGATCCGTACCGTCGCCGTACTCGTCACCGGGCTCGGCCTCAACGGCCTCGCGACGCTCGCGCTCCCCGGATACGGGCTGCGCGCCCTCGCCTGGCTGCTGCCCGCCCTCGCCCTCACCGCGACCGGCCTGGCGCTCACCCCGAGGCTGGGACCGGTGCTCGCGCCGGCCCTGGTCGGCGGGTCCTGGGTCGCGCTGCTGCTGACGGCGCACGCCTGGCAGGCGGCCGAGGGCGATCCGCTCGCACCGTTCACCGCGGCCGGGCAGGGCGCGGCCGCGGCGGTCGCCGCGCTCGCCGCCGGGCTGCTCTTCCTTCTTCGTGACCGTTTCGACCTCTTCAACGGGAGTTCCGTATGACCCCCACCGTCTCCGCCTCCGGGCTGAGCCTCCGCTACGGCGGTACCCGCGCCCTCGACGACGTGTCGCTGCGGCTGACCCGGGGCGTCACCGGGCTGCTCGGGCCCAACGGAGCGGGCAAGACCACCCTGTTGCGGGTGCTGGCGACGGCCGTGCCGCCGGACCACGGGGCGTTCACCGTGCTCGGGAACGACCCGGGCACCTCACGCGGACGGCAGGACGTACGGCGCTCGCTCGGCTATCTGCCGCAGACCCCCGGCTTCCACCCGGACTTCACGGCCTTCGAGTTCGTCGACTACGTGGCGATCCTGAAGGAGCTGAACGACCGGGGCGCCCGCCACCGGGAGGTCAGGCGGGTGTTGCAGGAGGTCGACCTGGGTGACGTACGCGGCCGGCGCATCAAAAGGCTGTCCGGCGGCATGCGGCAGCGGGTCGCGCTGGCGGCCGCGCTCGTCGGCGACCCCGGCTTCCTCGTCCTCGACGAGCCGACCGTCGGCCTCGACCCCGAACAGCGCATGCGCTTCAGGGAGCTGATCGCCCAGGCGGGAGAGGGGCGGACCGTGCTGCTGTCCACCCACCAGACGGAGGACGTGGCCATGCTCTGCAACCGGGTCGTCGTCCTGGCCGCCGGCCGGGTCCGTTTCGACGGCACCCCGGCCGAACTGACCGCGCGGGCCGCGGGCCGGGTGTGGAGCAGCACGGAACGCGACCCCGGCGCACTGGCCGGCTGGCGTACCGGCACCGGCTCCTTCCGCAACGTCGGCGATCCGCCGCCGGGAGCCGACCTCGTCGAACCCACCCTGGAGGACGGCTACCTGCTCACCCTCGACGGCGCGGACGCGGAGGTGGCGGCAGCGTGAACACGGTCATGGAAGCAACGGTCCCGCCCGTCGTGCACAGTGAGCCACGCCGGCCCTGGGCGGCCGTGGTCGCCCTCGCCCGCTTCGAGGCACGCGACCTCCTGCGCTACATCCCGGTCCTGGTCACCCTCTTCGTCTACGTCGGCTATACCCTCTACACGCTGCTGTCCGAACGCGAGGGCATGGACGCCTTCCCCGCGCTCCAGGACACCGACCGCGGCACGCAGACCGCGCCCCTGCTCCTCGGCATCGCGCTGCTGGTCTGCGTCAACCGGGGAGCGCTGCGCTCCCGCCGGCACGGCACCGACCGGCACTTCGACGTGCTGGTGATGGAGCCGTGGCGGCGTACGGTCGCGCACGTCCTGTCGGTTCTGCCGTTCGCCGTGCTCACCGCGCTGGTCGTGCTGGGCGAGTTCACCTGGCAGGCGCTCAGGCCGGGCGCGGTGGGCCACGGATCGGTCGCCGAACTCGCCGTCGGGCCCCTGTACGTGCTGCTGTGCGGCGCCCTCGGTGTGCTGATCGCCCGCCTGGTGCCGACCGTGTTCGCCGCGCCGATCCTCGTGCTCGGCCTGTTCACCCTCGCCACGTTCATCTCCGCCGGCACGGGCGGCGCCGAGTGGAGCCGCTGGCTGTCGCCGGTCGTCGGCGAGAACAGCTCCAAGACACTGCCGTCCGACCTGATCGGGCGGCCCGCCGCCTGGCACGCCCTCTACCTGATCGGCCTCGTCCTGTTCCTGGCCACGGCTGCCGTACTGGCCGGCGGCGGCCGGGCCTGGCCCCTCAAGGCGGGCCTCGCGGGCGCACTCGCCCTCACGGTGACCGGCGCGGTCGCCCAGTCCGGGGGCGTCTCGGCCGAGCTGGCCGCGGCCCGGGAGCGGGCCACCCTCAGCCCCGAGAAGCAACAGTCCTGCACCCGGCACGGCGCCTCGACGTACTGCGCGTTCCCGGAGTGGACCGGCCGGGCGGACACCTGGGCCGGTGTCGTCGACCGGGTCCAGTCCCTCGCGGCCGGCCCGGCCGCCGAGCAGCGGTTGCTGGTGCGGCAGCGGATCGACGCCACCTACGGCTACACCTCCGACAGCACGATCACCCCGGCCACCACGCCCCACCAGGTCACCGTCGGCACGCGCTGGGGCGGCAACCGCGTCCCGGAGTTCGCGGCGGCCGTCGCCTCCGTGCTGGTCGCGGGCGACGAGACCAAGGGCGGCGAACTGTGCGACGGACGGATGGTGACCGTGATGTGGCTGGCCCTGGGGGGCGCCGCCGACCCCACGACCGACCTGCGCAACGTCCGCCTCGATGACAGCCTCAGCGGCTCGGCGATCGTCCTGACGCCCACCCACCCGCTGTCCATGTCCGCCGGACAGACGTCGGTGACGGTGGAACTGCTGAAGCGTCCGCGGGACGAGGTCACCGCCGCGGTCAAGGAGCACTGGAGTGAGCTGACGGCTCCAGGGGTGACCACGGCTCAGGCGGCTCGGCTGCTGGGCGCCGAGGTGCCCAAGGGGGACGACGAGTGTGAGGAGTGAGGAGGAGCGGGAGCGGGGATGCGGGGCCGGGGTTGCGAGGGGGGTGGGCGATGAGGGGCGCTGGAGGGGGCACGGCGATGCGGGATCGGGGTTGCGAGTGGGGCGGGCGATGAGGGGCGCTGGAGGGGGCATGGTGATGCGGGGTGTCGAGGGGGACCGGCAAGGGCGCGGCGTGCGCGGGGACTTGGTGTGGGCTGTCGGGCGTACCGTCCCCTGGCGGGCGCTGGGCGCGGGGGCCGTCGTAGGGCTGCTGCTCGTCGGGCTGCCGCGGCTGGCCGACGGCCCGCCGGACGCCTGGCTGGCCCTCAACCTGCTGCGGGCCGCGGCCCTCGCCTTCGCCCTCGGCCTGTCGTTCCTGCTGGACGACCCCGCCCGGCACCTCACCGCACCCGTCACCACCCGGCGCTGGGTGCGGGCGGGGCTGCGGGTGGCGTGGGTCGCGCCGGTGGCCGTGCTGTGGTGGACGGCCGTACTGGCCCTGGTGCCGCACGAGGTACGGCCCCCGGTCGGCGCCGTCACCGTGGAGGCCGCGGCGACCGCCGCCCTCGCACTGGCCGCCGCCGCGACGGCCGTGCGCTTCGCGAACGAGCCCGAGCCGGGACCGTCCGTGGCCGCCGCGATCTTGGTTACGGCGATCCTGGCCCGGCTGATGTGGCCGGAACGCTGGTCCCTGTTCGTACCGACCGGCGACCCGCAGTGGCAGGCCGCCCACGAACGCTGGGCGCTGATCCTGGCCGCGGCGGCGCTGGTGTGGGGGGCGTGCGGGCCGGAGCCGCTACGGCGGGGGCGACTGCGTCGCCGCTCCGCGGTGGCGGGGCCGACGGGCGGGTGAGGGCGAGGCCTCGCTCCGGACAGGCCCGTCCTAGCCGTGGCCGGGCGGGATCCGGTCCTGGGGCGCGGCAGCGGATTCCGCTGCCGCGTCCTCGGCCTGCGCCCTCGCGGCCACGGCCGGGTCGGCCGAGTCGGACACGAACTCCGCGACCCGCAGGGTGCAGTGCCACAGAGTCATCGACCCCTTGATCATCACCACGTACGACTCGCGGTCGGCGAGCCGGTAGACCCGGCGCCACTTCTCGTTGATCCCGGGCCGCGGCAGATACGTGTGGAGGAGGCGCTGCAGTTCCTCCAGCGCCCGGTCCTTCGTGTCTCCCGCGGCGTAGAACTCACTCTCGTCGTAGTCACCACTGCGGTACTCCGCGATCACGACCCAGTCACCCATGCTCGCCCCCCCCATGCCCGGTCAGGTCTCCGTGCGGTACATCAGGTCCGTTTCGTACGTCGCGAACCCCAGCCGCTCGTACACCGACACCGCCGCCTTGTTGTCGGCGTCGACATACAGCATCGCGACAGGCAACCCCCTCCCCGCAAGGTGCCGCAACCCGATCGCCGTAAGAGCCTTGCCCAGCCCCCCGCCCTGGGCACCGGGCCGTACGCCCACGACGTACACCTCGCCGAGCGGTTCCTCCGTGTGGACCTTCGTCCAGTGGAAGCCGACCAGTTCGTCGCCGCGGAAGGCGAGGAAGAACCCGGAGGGGTCGAACCACGACTCGGCCTTGCGGTCGTCGAGGTCGCGTTGGGTGAGGGAACCCTGCTCGGGATGGTGGGCGAAGGCGGCCGCGTTGGCCGCGAGCCAGGCGCTGTCGTCGGCGCCGGGGACGAAGGTGCGGACGGTCACGCCCTCGGGAAGCACCGGTTCCGGAAGGTCCAGGTCGGTCAATGTCCGCCGCATCTGGCGCAGTTCGCGGAAGAGGGTGAGACCGAGGACCTGCGCCAGATGCCGCGCGGCGGAGTGGCCACCGTGCGCCCACACCCGCAGCCGCTTGCCGGACGCGGCGAGGAGCGCCGAGCCCAGCGCCCGCCCGTGACCGTGGCCGCGGTGCGCGGGATGGACGACGAGTTCGGCGGCCGGCGCCTCCACCGGGTCGGTGTCCTCCAGTTGCGCGTAGCCGACCAGTTCGGCCCCCACAGACAGCAGCAAATGGGACACGCCCTCGCGCGGACCGCCCCGCAACTGCAACCGCCCTTGTTCGGACACCGCCTGCTGCCCGTCGTTGCGGGCGGCCTCCGCGAGCAGCCCGAGCACGGCCTCGGTCCGGTCCGGGGGGAGCGCGGAGTGGGTTTCGATCGAGCGGGAGCTGCCGGGGAGTGCGGTGTCGTCGCTGGTCATGCGTATGAGGGTAAGGGGAGGTACCGGCAAAGTGGCGGCAAAGAAGCAACCAGGATGTAACCACGAAACCTCTGTCGCGCTACGCGCGTTGACCCTAGGCTGCGCCGGGACGGGGCCACTTCCTCACCCACTTCCTCACCAGAAACTCAGGGGGGCGTATGCCAGCCACATCCCAGTCGCATCAGCACCGCAGACGTCGTACGTACCGTCTGGTGGCCGCGGCCGCCGGTCTCGCCACGGTCGGCGCGCTGGCGGCCGCGCTGCCGTCGACGGCGAGCGCGGGCGAGAGCAAGGGCAAGCCCGGCGGTCAGGCGCCGGGCCGCTACCAGGACGTACAGCTGCTGTCGTTCAACGACCTGCACGGCAACCTGGAGCCGCCGTCCGGCTCTTCCGGCCGGGTCACCGAACTCCAGGCGGACGGCACCACCAAGACGATCGACGCCGGTGGTGTCGAGTACCTCGCCACCCACCTGCGCCAGGCCCGCGAGGGCAACAAGTACTCCATCACGGCGGCCGGCGGCGACATGGTCGGTGCCTCCCCGCTGATCTCGGGTCTCTTCCACGACGAGCCCACCATCGAGGCGCTGAACAAGCTCGACCTCGATGTGACGAGCGTCGGCAACCACGAGTTCGACGAGGGCGCCAGGGAGCTGGGCCGCCTGCAGAACGGTGGCTGCCACCCGACCGCCGGCTGCTACACGGACGAGGAGTTCGAGGGCGCCGACTTCCCGTACCTCGCGGCGAACGTGCTGAACGAGAAGACCGGCAAGCCGATCCTCAAGCCCTACTGGGTGTGGAAGAAGAAGGACGTCAAGGTCGGCTTCATCGGCGTGACCCTGGAGGACACCCCGGGCGTCGTCTCCGCCGAGGGCGTCAAGGGCCTCAAGTTCAAGGACGAGGTCGAGACGATCAACAAGTACGCCAAGGTGCTGCAGAAGCAGGGCGTCAAGTCGATCGTCGCGCTCATCCACGAGGGCGGCCTGCCCGCCTCGGCGTCGTACAACTACGACTGCGACTCCCCGGGCGCCGGTGACGGCATCTCCGGCCCGATCGTCGACATCGCCAAGAACATCACCCCGCAGGTGGACGCGCTGGTCACGGGCCACACCCACGCCGCGTACGCGTGCACGATCAACGACCCGTCGGGCAAGCCGCGCACGGTCACCTCGGCCGCGTCCTTCGGCCGCCTGTACACGGACACCACGCTGACGTACGACCGTTGGACGGGTGACATCGCCCGTACGGCCGTGGCGTCCGCCAACCACGTGGTCACCCGGACCGTCCCCAAGGCGACGGACATGACCGAGCTGATCAGCAAGTGGAACACCCTCGCGGCGCCCATCGGCAACCAGGCGATCGGCTACATCTCCGCCGACATACCGAGCGCCGGCACCGAGTCCCCGATGGGCGACCTGATCGCCGACGCGCAACTCGCGTACGGCAAGGAGCTCGACCCGGAGACGGACCTCGCGCTGATGAACCCGGGCGGAGTCCGGGCGGGCCTCACCTACGCGGCCAAGGGGGCCGAGGGCGACGGCGTGGTGACCTACGCCGAGGGCTTCACCGTGCAGCCCTTCTCCAACACCGTGAACCTGCAGGACTTCACCGGCACCCAGCTGATCCAGATTCTCAAGGAGCAGGTGAGCGGCACGAACACGGCCGCGCCGAAGATCCTGCTGCCGTCGACCGGCCTGACGTACACGCTCGACCTGACGAAGACCGGCGCCGACCGCGTGGTCGCCGACACCGTCAAGCTCAACGGCACGGCCATCGACCCGGCGGCCACCTACCGCGTCGCGACGAACAGCTTCCTCGCGGGCGGCGGCGACGGCATCCTCACGCTGGGCCAGGGCACCAACGACCTCGTCGGCGGAGACGACCTGGCGGCCCTGGAGAAGTACCTGAAGGCCAACTCCTCGGCGGCGAACCCGATCGCGCCGCCGGTGACGAACCGGATCACGGTCGTGCAGTAGGTCGCGCAATCGGTCGCGCGGTAGATGGCCCAGGAGGCCGCGCGGTGATCGTGAGCTGAGTCGCATACCTCGGGTTGAGGTTGCGGGTGGGGGGCACACGCATGGTCGGATGGATCGATGCGCGCCCCCCACCACATATCGACCCAGCCCTACGCAGACCCGTATGCAGTTCCTGCAGTTCCTGCAGTTCCTGAAGTGCCCGAGGCGCTGGGCGAGGACGAGTCATGGTCCCCGCCCCAGCACCGCCGGGGCGGCAGGCGCCGTCGGCGCGGCCGCTTCGCCGGACTGCCGTTCGCGCTGAAGGCGGTGGTGGGCCTGTCGGTGCTAGCCGCCTTCCTCGCCCTCGGTGACCGCTGGGCCGTGCTCTACGCCGAGCAGCGGGCGGCGGACGCCCTCAAGGACCGTATGAAGCTGTCCGCGGCACCCGAGGTGAAGATCGGCGGCTTCCCCTTCCTGTCCCAACTCGTCGGTGGGCGCCTGGACTCGGTGAAGGTGACCGTCCCTGACGTGGCGGCCGACCGGGTCACGCTGGCCTCGGTCTCGGCGACGGCCCAGGACGTCACCCTCGAAGGCGACGGGCCGACCTCCGTGAGCGGGGCCCGCATTCCCGAGCTGCGCGGTGACGTGCTGCTCTCCTTCGCCGACATGAACCGTGAACTCGGCGCGTCCCAGGTGACGTTCACGGGCGCCGACCGCGACCGGATCCTGGCGCGCGGCACGCTGCCGGTCGCCGGACACGATCTGCGGCTGCGGGCCGACGTCCGCATCGGGCGCGACGGCGACCAGGGCATCGCCACGACGATCGGCGGAATGCGCCTGAACGTGGGAGACCTGGCGACGTACCGGCCCGGCGTCCGCGCCTCGGAGGGCCTGCACCTGACGCCCAAGTCGGCCGCCGGGCTGGCTCGTGAGACCCGCAAGGTGCGCGCGCTGCTGGGCGTGCCGTCGGTCGTACGGACCATGGGGGTACCGGACACGACCGTCCGCGAGGCACTGCGCAACGACGACAAGCTCGCCGGACTGACCGGTTCCCGCGACTTCGTCCACCAGGCCATGCGGGTCAACCTCCTCGACCTGACGCTGGCCCACCCCGAGGTGCTCGACCGCCTCGGCTTCGACCCGGCGCTCCTCGACGCCCTCTCCCGGCTCACCCGCCCGGTCCTCTCCGACCAGCTCTCCCTCGGCTTCCAGCTGCCCGAGTTGCCCCGGGGCGAGCTGCGGCTGCGGGACGTACGGGTGGAGAAGGACGGGATCAGGGTCCGGCTGGCGGGGCAGGGACTGGCCTTCGGCGACTGAGGCCGTATTAAAGCCTGTGTGAGTTCTGCTTTGGTTCCGCACGCCTCCTGAAAATGCTTTTAGGCGCAATTCATCGATCTCTCAGCGGAATTGGCTTTTTCCGGTCCGGGTGTCCAGTAATGTTTTCCATGTCGACAGCGAACGACACGAAAGCGAAGACGGAAAGACGGAAAGAAGGAGAGCCGCATGAGCTTCCACAAGATCGCCTCGGTGAAGAAGACCTGCAAGACCGCCCCGAAGCCCAAGAAGGCCGCACCCAAGAAGTCCGCGCCGAAGCGCCGGCCGGTCGCCCGCAAGGGCTGACAAAGAATTCACCAAGGTAAATAACAGTAATTCAAAGGTGATTGCAGCAGATCGGTAGAAGGACTGTTGCAGAACCGCAGCAGAAAGGAACACAGGCATGAGCTTCCACAAGATCGCCCCCATGAAGAAGACCCGCAAGGCTGCCCCGGCGCCCAAGAAGGCCGCGCACAAGAAGGCCGCGCCGAAGAAGGCCGCCCCGAAGCGTCGCCCGGTGGCGCACAAGGGCTGAGGCGCAAGGCCGCGAGGCGGGGCCACCGGTGGGCGAGCACGACTCGCGCCGGGGGCCCCGCCTCGGCCATGTCCGCCGCGATCCGCCGTGGTCAGCCGTAGCCCGTTGTCCCGCCCGTAGCCCGTACTCCGCCATAACCCGTTGTCCGCCGTAGGAACAGGGAGAGTCGACCATGAGCGAAGTCCGCGAGGCCTTCCGCCGTTTCTGGCCGCTGACGCGCGGCGACCGCAAGTGGCTGCTGGCGATCATCGGCTGCGTGGTGGTGTCCGCGCTCGCCGAGACCGCCTCGATCCTGCTGTTCGCGCGGCTCACCGACAACGCCCTGGAGGACGGCTCGCTCGACGCCTTCTGGGGCCCGGCCGGAGCCTGGCTGGCCGTGGCCGCGCTGGGCGCGCTGGTCGGCTACCTCGGCAACTCGCTCGCCACCTGGACGGCCGAGAGATTCGTCCTGCGCCTGCGGGCGGGCGTCTTCCGGCACGTCCAGGACCTCCCCCCGCACTTCTTCCAGAAGCACCGTCAGGGCGACCTGGTCGAGCGCCTCACCGGAGACGTGGAGGCCATAGAGCAGATGGTCGTGTCCGGGGTCGTGGGCACGGTGTCGGCCGCCTTCTCCGCCGTCTTCTACGCGGTGGCCGCCTTCTGGCTCCGCTGGGACCTGGCCCTCGTCACCTTCGTCCTCGCCCCTCTCTTCCTCCTCGCCGCCCGCCGCTTCTCCGGCCGCATCAAGGAGGCATCCCAGGACGAACGGGTCGCCGACGGCGCGATCACGTCGGTGGTCGAGGAGTCCCTCGGCAACGTCGTCCTGACCCAGGCGTACAACCGGCAGAGCGACGAGGCCCGCCGCCTCGACCGCGAGGCCCGCGCGTGGATGAAGGCATCGGTCCGCGGCGCCCGACTGAGCGAGATGTACGAGCAGTTCGTCGAGGTCGTCGAGACGGTGTGCGTCCTCACCGTCATCGGCCTCGGCGTCTGGGAGATCTCGGCCGACCGCATGACCCTCGGTCAACTCCTCGCCTTCGCCGCCTTCATCGGCTACCTCTACCCCCCGGTCCGCAACCTCGGCCAACTCGGCCTCACCCTCACCGCGGCGACGGCGGGCGCCCAGCGCCTGAACGAGATCCTCGACGCCGAGCCCTCCGTCGCGGACCCCGCCGACCCCGTCCGCGCCTGGCCCGTCCGAGGCTGGGTCGGCTTCCACGGAGTGTCCTTCCGCTACCCGACCGCGACCCGCGATTCCCTCGACGACGTCACCTTCACGGCCACCCCCGGCGAACTGGTCCTCATCACCGGCGCGAGCGGTGCGGGCAAGTCCACCCTTTCCAAACTCCTCACCCGCTTCTACGACCCCTCGGCCGGCGTGATCACCCTGGACGGCGTCCCGCTCACGGACGTACCCCTGGACTTCCTGCGCGAGCAGGTGGCCCTCCTGCCCCAGGAAACCCTGATCCTCAACGGCACCATCCGCGACAACATCGAGTGCGGCCGCCCGGGCGCCACCGACGCGGACATCGAACGCGCCGCGAGGTCCGCCGCAGCCCACGACTTCATCACCGCGCTCCCCGAGGGCTACGACACCGCCATCGCCCCCGGCACGGCGGCCCTCTCCGGCGGCCAGCTCAAGCGCATCACCATCGCCCGCGCCATGCTCCGAGCCGCCCCGGTCCTGGTCCTGGACGAACCGACAGCAGGCCTCGACTCGGTCGCCGCCCGCCAGGTCGTCCGCCCCCTACGCCGCCTGATGTCCGGCCGCACGACCATCATGATCACCCACGACCTGAGCCTGGCCCCGGACGCCGACCGCATCCTGGTCGTCGACGAGGGACGGCTGGTGGAGACAGGTACGCACGCGGAGCTGGTGGCGCGGGGCGGGACGTATGCCCGGCTGGCGGGGCCGATGCCGGAGGTGGCGGAGGGGAGGGCGGAGGACACGATGGTGCTGCGGCTGTGAGACGGCGGGCCGGCTGGTCAGAGAGCGACCACGTCGATGACGTTGATGACCACGTGGCGGTTGGACACCACGTACGTGATGAAGCCGTCCTGGAAGGCGGCCGACCAGCTGTTGTCACGGTTGCTGATCGCGGGCGGGCCGAAGGGATTGAGGCTGAGCCGCTTTTCGAGCTCTTCCAGGGAAGCGCGCTGGGGCGCCTTCAGGGCGGCCTTTCGGTGAGCAGCGCGGTCGACGTACCTGATCGCGTAGGCACTCACCCGGACCTGCCCGCGTCGATCGGCCGGTTCTCGGCGTCGTAGGCGTTGCCGTCCGCGTCCCGGAAGACCAGGCCCTCGGTGTCGCCCTCGGTCATGCGCTTGACCGTCTGCTCGACCTCGTCCAGATAGCCAGGCGTCGCGCAGGCGCAGGCGAAGGGGAACCACTTGTCGGTCACGGCGTCGAGCGCCGACTGATCGAAGTCGGCGGCCGCGCTGAGCCAGTCCTGCTCGAAGCCCTGCAACCAGTCGGGTCGCCGTTGCAGAGCGGCTCGGATCGCCTCGGGAGTTCTCTCGCAGGAGTGGGGATCCACCTCATGAGCCATGATCGGTTTCTCTTCTCCGGCAGGACGACGTGTGGTGACCGGACGTGGTGACCGGACATCCACGGTAGAGCTTGCCGGGTGCGGAGTGCCCAAGGATGAGGGTGATGACGTGGTGAGACCGATGTTCACGGGCCGCTCCGGCGGATGCGTTCGCCGCGGCTGACCGCGATACGGAGGAGGTCCGCCAGGCATTCCGCCGCCCTGGTCAGCGCGAAGCGCACGGCTCGCTCTCCCGCGGTGGTGTCGGCCAGCACGGCCTTGGCCCCCGCGAGCACCTGTTCACCGGATTCCAGCTGGGCCGCCTCCAGGTCGTCGGCGAGCCGGGAGAGCCTGCTGTGGTCGCTGTCGGAGCTGAGGTAGCAGGGGTTGCCTTCGGGCGTGGTCCAGGGCAGCAGACGGAGGCTGCCGGTCGGCGGTGCGTCCTCGGAGGTACTCACGCGGAGACCTCCATCCCGTGGATGTGACGCGGCCCTACGTCGATGCCGTGGACGGCGAGCCACAGGGCGCGGCGTCGCTGCCGTTGGAGCCTGCGCTCGTGGCGTTCTGCCGGGGTGAGGAGGTACGGGCGTACGAGCGGCTGGTCGTCGGGCTCGAAGCTGTCGGCGTGTGCTGCCGCAGCAGGGGCGGGCGCCAACGCCAGTTCAGGGGTGTGGGGGCGGGGGTGCGGTGGGACGGCTCGATGGCGGCCCCTGGCAGGGAGTAGCGCCCGGATGATTGCCAGCAGTAGCAACGCGCAGAACTCAGCGATGCGTTCCCTCATGTCGATGCTCCCTCAGCGTCTGACGAGCGGTGATTACCGTTCGTGCCTCGATCGTCACTGCCCGCACGTACGCTGCGGAAGGGGGTTGGTGTTGTCTGCGGCCCCAGGCAACGGTGAGGGGTGACATGGCCGAACAGGTTGACGTGCAAGGCGAGTCGGGGCGCGCGGCGCTTGGGCGGACGCTTCGGTTGCTGCGTGAGAAGGAGGGCAAGTCCCTGGGGCAGTTGGCCGACGAGACCGGCTACGACAAGAGCTACCTGAGCCGCCTGGAGTCGGGCGAGCGGCTGTCCAAGGTGACGGTCATGGAGGACCTTGACGGGTACTACGGGGCTGGTGACCTGCTGGTTCGCCTCTGGCGGGGCGCGCGCAGGGAGGTCGTCAAGGACAAGTACAAGGCGTTCATGGACCTTGAGGCGACGGCGCGGGTCATGTGGATGTTCCAGTTGCGGGTTCCGGGCCTGTTGCAGACCGAGGACTACGCCCGTGCGGTGTTGTCAGGGTTGTCTGGCGCGCAGACAACGGCTGGCAACGGCGAGGAGGTCGAGGAGCAGGTGGCCTTGCGCATGGGACGGCAGGAGCTGCTGTACCGCGATCCGGCGCCGAGCGTGCGCGTGCTGCTGGACGAGGGGGCGTTGCGGCGCCCGGTTCCCGACGCGAAGGTGTGGAGGGATCAGCTGTCACACTTGGTGGACGCGGCTGAGCTTCCGAATGTCGCGGTCCAGGTACTGCCGTACGCAGCTGGTGTTCACGACCTCATGGACAGTCACCTGTGGCTCCTTTGGCAGAGTCGGCGACCCTGTTGCCTACGCCGAAGGCAACGGCATCGGCGAACTGATCGACGATCCGGACAGAGTCCTGTCCTTCCGTTTGTCCTACGATCTCGTCAGGGACGCGGCGCTGACTCCCGTGGAGTCGACGGCGTTCATCAAGCGCCTTCTGGAGGAGTGCGGATCATGAAGCGAACCCCCAACCTCAGCACCGCTGTGTGGCGCAAGTCGTCCTACAGCGACGGGGGTGGCACGAACTGCCTAGAGGTCGCCGACGGCTACCCCGACCTCGTGCCCGTCCGCGACAGCAAGGTCCCGGACGGCCGGGCGCTCGTCTTCGGTACGGCCGCCTGGTCGGCCTTCCTCACCCACGCGGCGCGCAGCGCGTAACCCAGCCCCGCACCCGGGCGATCAGCTCACGCCGGGGCTGGGAAGCGGACTATCGTCGTACGTGTGGTGCGTCGAAGGAGCGTATTGATCATGCCCGTCCACGCTGTGGAACCCCAGTCGGCCATCCCCCCCATGCCCGAGCGGACCCCGAAGGCGCTGCGTGAAGCCATTGCTCAGCACGCCCCGCAGCTCTTGCCCGACTTCGACGAGCACTGGACGTGGGCTGTCGCTGACGCGTACGACATCAGCACCGTGCCCGCGTTCATGGCCCGGTGGTGGGTCGAGTACGCGATCGCCCGTGATCCGAAGCTCGACGCCCACGTGACCGATCTCCACCACCGTGCGGCAGAGTCCAGCGACCTCGTCGAGGCCAAGGCGCTCATCGAGGAGACGTCCAACATCCGTCACCAAGCGCAGCGGCTGGAGCCCGGTCAGTGACCAGCGGAGGATTCATGGGGCCGCCGTGGCAAATGGACTGGACACTCAAGGCTCAGGCAGCCCGTGACGCGTTGCCCGAGCAGGTGCGGAAGATGGTCGACGCTGTGCGCGCCGAACTGGTCACGGCGGAGGACCCCTATTTCCGGGGCGTCGACACCGACGCGAACCTTCCCCATGGCATGAAGGTCCAGCCGGTCCGTTCCACTGATCCGAAGGGCCGCCGCATCTTCTTCTTCGACAACGGCCACGGTTGGCTGATCTACGCCTTCATTCGGCGCGTAGATGATCCGCAGCTCGTGGTGGAAGAAATCTTCTGGCAGTGAACTGAGCGCAACCTCCTCACCCCCGCAGAGGACAGCCGGGAGTGAGGAGGGCGGCGGACCTCAGGAAGCCGAAGGCGTCCAGTCGCCCAGCCAGTCCGCGACCTCCTGGCCGGCGGCCTGCGCGTCGGTCAGGAGGGGGCGGTCGGTGCTCGCGGCGCCCGCGCCCGCGCCGGTGTTCTTGTACTCGGCGAAGCGGTCGTCCTTCCACGAGAAGCCGCTCATGTCGGTCCAGGGGGTGGTCCGGATCGCCGCGCTGAGGTTGGTGTTGCGGACCGTGGTCTGCGGGTCGAGGGAGGCGTCGCCGCCCGCGTGCCAGGGGCGACCGAGGTAGAAGGTGCGGTCGGAGACGTCGCCGTTGACCGTGGAGTTGGCGATCAGGATGCCCTTGCGGCCCGCCACCGTGCTCGGGGCGGTGACGTAGCCGGCCGAGGTGCCGTTCCAGCGCTTCTTGAGGGTGATGACCGACCGGTCGATCACCGCGGTCGCCCGGCCGAAGATGAAGTCGACGTTGCCGATGACGTAGGAGTTCGCCATGTAGACGCGGCCCAGCTTGTCCTTCGACGCGGTGTCCACCAGCAGGGTGTCCTGGTCGCCGCTGACGATGACGGAGTCCAGGAAGACCTTGTCGGCCGCGGTGCGCAGGGCGACGGCCTGGTGGCCGGAGAGGGACTGGTTGGCGGCCTCGTCGAAGTCGTTGGAGACGGTCAGGTTGCGGGCCTGGAAGTCGTCCGCCTCGACGGCCATGGTGGCGCTGCCCCCGGTGCCGTAGGTGCCGGAACCGTCCGGCTTCGGCGTCCCGGACGCGTTGTTGTAGACGATCACCGTGTCCTTGCGGCTGCCGCCCGTGCCCTGGATGGTGACGTGCGGCTTGTTGGCGGGGACCTTGACGAGCTCGCGGTACGTTCCCGGCTTGACGGAGATCACGACCCGCGAGGGGTTGTTCGCCGGAACGGCGTTCACCGCGGCCTGCACGGTCGAGTACTGCCCGCTGCCGTCCTTGGCGACGGTGAGGGTGGTGGCGGCCGCGGCGGTCGTCGAGGCGGTCGCCGTACCGATCGAACTGCGCGGTCCCACCCCGGACTTGAGCAGCGACGGCACGTCCGCCGTCTTGTCCGCCGTGTACGCGTAGTACGTCTTCGGGTCGAAGGCCGTACCGCCGCTCTCGTTGCGCCCGCTGGTCCCGACGAAGGTGTTGCCCTTCTGGACGATGCTCGCGGTGCTGTCCTTGATGACGGGGTTCTTCATGCCCTGGAAGTAGGAGTTCTCCAGGACCATCTTGGTCGCGCCGCGCGAGTAGTTGCCGTAGGAGGAGTTGATGTCGGTGCCGGCGACGTCCTCCAGGAAGTTGTTGTAGAGGTGCGCGTGGGCCGCGTTGTCCGTGGACGGGTTGCGCTGCTCGGTCTCGCGGATCCAGTTGTGGTGGATCGTGATGTCGGTGACGACGTTCTCGGTCCAGCCGATGCCGAAGGCCTTGTTGTCCTGGCTGAGCTTGTTCCAGGACACGGTCACGTTCGTGGTGTCCTTGCGGACGTCGATCAGCCCGTCGGCCATGTTCCGCAGGTCGTTGTGGTCGATCCAGACGTGGTGGGCGCCGTCCATCTGGATCGCGTCGAAGTCGTGGTCCTTGTCGTTCCAGACACCCTGGTACGCGTCCCGGATCGTCAGGTTCCGGATGATCACGTTGTGGACGCCGGAGCCGAGGAAGAACCCGCCGCCGACGATGTGCCCGGAGGTCCCGGCGCCGACGATCGTCTTGTCGGAGGCGACCTTGATCTCCTTGCCGACCGGGTTCATGTTGATGGTGGCGGCCACGACGATGACGTACGGCTCGGCGGCGGTGGCGTACTTCTCCAGGTCGGCGAGCGTCTTCACGGTGACCGTCTTGCCGTCCCGGCCGCCGTACGTGCCGTTCTGGCCCAGGGAGTTGACGGAGGCGAAGCCGTCGGCGGTGGCGGTCGCCCAGGCAGGGGCGGCGGTGGCCGCGGAGGCCGTTCGCTGAGCGTCCGCGCCGAAGACGCCGAGGTCCGTGCCGTAGGCGAGAGTGCCGGCGGCGGTCAGCGCCAGGGGGACGCCGACCGCCAGCGCGGTCTTCCTTCTGCGGTGGCGGGGCTTGCTGCGGGTTTCACTCACGGCGGTTTCCGATCGAGTCGAGTGACAGGGGGATCACGTCACTTGCTTGTCGGAGCCGGTGGGGGAAAGGTTGCCGCGCCGGTGCGGATCGGTGGCCTCAGGTCCGGATCAAACGCGTCAGGTCCGGATCAAAAACCTCACGCGCAGGTCTTCGGGTCCAGCTTCTGCTCCCACTTGTCCTCACGGCCGTCGGGCTGGCCGTTGGGCAGGAGCTTGTCGGAGGTGCCGTCGATGTAGTAGCCGTAGGAGTAGACCGTGTTGTACCCACGGTCACGCCAACTGTGCACGGTCTTCCGTCCGTCGCCCTTGTCCCACTCGTAGTCCTCGACGTAGAAGATCGGGTTGACGCGCACCACGCGCTGGTACGGCGTCCAGGTCACGGCGACCTGGGTGCACGGCGGGATCGTCTTCTCGCTGCGGCGCTCGAAGGACGAGGTCTTCTCCCAGCCCCACTCGTAGCCGGCGCTGCCGCCGGCGGTGCCAGAGAAGATGCTCTTGGCGAGGGAGAGGCTGATCGAGGCGCCGACGCTCTTCTTGGCGAACGTCTTGGTGCTGTAGCTGCTGACGAAGGTCTCCTTGTCGTCCTTCGAGCCCCGGTTGCCGATCCAGGGGGAGACGCGGACCGGCTCGCCCTTGGTGGACCAGGTCGAGGCCTGCGCGTACCCGCACCAGCCGCGGAAGACCTCCCACGGCCCGGCGGGTATCCACAGCGGAACCACGTCCCGCAGGTACTCGTCGCGGGTCTTGAACTCGCCGGTGTCGACGTTGAGTGCGCCGTAGACGCCCGTCAGGCTTCCCTCCTGCTCACAGAGCCGCTCGATCATCAGGTCGGTGTTCCCGGGGTCGGTGCCCCGGATGTTCGTCGCGCCGCCCGGACCGCTGCCGGCCGCCTGCGCGGAGCCGGTGCCGGCCAGCAGGCCGGTCAGGGCGAGGGCGGCGGAGGCGGTGACCAGGGCGCTCTTCTTGAGAGCTTTGCGCGCCTTGCCACGTGATGTGCGGATGAGTCGCATGGGGGGTGGCTCATTCCTGGGTGCTGTGCACAGGTGCGTGGGGCACCTGTCTGACAGCCCAGGAAGATTGCAGAGAACTCACGAGTAGGGTCGGAATTGCGTGAGGAATGACAGGACATTGACAGGGAAGCGGCGCCACCTGTCGGTTTTTGCCCGCTTACGTGAGCAAGTCACGTGAGCAACTCAGCGAGCCCTTCCGCGAAGTGCACGAACCAGTCTCGACGCGGACCTCCGCGAGCGACCCGGAACCCGTGCCGACGCCCGTGGAACGCGGTCTGGACCGCGTGGAACTGAGCCCACCGCCGCACCCGTTCACGGTCGAGCTCCGCCGCCTCGGTGAAGACGTCCAGGGCGCGGTGCACGGCCTTGGACAGGTCGTCGGCCGCCAGCAGGGCCAGGGCGCGCGACTTGAGCAGGGTGCCGCCGTCGTAGGCGGGATCCCCCGCGTACCCCTTGGGGTCGACGGCCAGCCACGGCTCACGGTCGGCGCGCAGGATGTTCCGGGCGTGCAGGTCACCGTGGATCAGGGTGTCCGGCTGGACGCGCCCCAGTTCACGGACGGTCGCGACGGCGGCATCCAGCACGCGGCCCGGCAGACCGTGTTCCAGTTCCCCGGCGTCCCGGCGCAGCTCTTCCTCCCAGCCGTCGGCCCGCTCCCGCAGGCGGGGCAGCCCGGCCGGCGCCGGAACGGCCAACCGCCGGTTGAGCCGCCCCGCGACGGTCACGATCCCGTCCTCGTCACCGTCCTCGACCTCCCCCAGGGTCCGCGTCCCGACCCGCTCAAGCAGCATCGCGAACCGCTCGTCGTCGCGGGCGTACGGCAGGACGGCCCCCCGCCCGTCCCACGTGGCGAACGCGTCCGGCTCATGGACGTTGCCGGGATGCGGGAACGACACCTTCAGTACGGCGCCCGCCCCATCGCCCTGCCTCTGCAGCACGGGGACGATCACGCCGACGCCCCCGTGCAGCACCTCGCCGTCCGGTACGCAGTCCCAGCGGTCCAGCAACTGGTCGACGAGGTCGGGGAGTGCGGCGATCCACGCCGCCCCCGCCTCGCCCTCGCGCTCTGTAGTGCACCGTACGAACGTCTCCGGTACCGGGATCATCCGGGCACCCTACGGGAGCGGGGCCGCTACCGGCTCGGCGGGCGGAGGCGTCGGCGCCCCCGGCAGTCGTACGGTCGCCACCGTGCCGCCGCCCTCCGCTCGGGCCAGGGTGACCTCGCCACCGGCCTGTTCCACCGTCCGGGCGACGATCGACAGGCCGAGGCCCGAACCGGGCAGGGCGCGGGCGCTGGGGGAGCGCCAGAAGCGGTCGAAGACGTGCGGGAGCTCCTCGGAGGGGATGCCGGGGCCGTGGTCGCGGACGGTGAGCACGCCGTCGGCGAGCTGCACCTCCACGGTGCCGCCCTCGGGACTGAACTTCACCGCGTTGTCCAGGATGTTGACGACCGCGCGCTCCAGCGCGGCCGGTTCCGCGCGGACGAACCAGGGCTGGAGATCGGCCGTGATGGTCAGCTCCGGCCCACGGAGCCGCGCCCGGCGCAGGGCCGACTCGACGGCGTCCTCCAACGCGACGACTTGCAGACGCTCACCCCGCTGCCCCTCCGAACGGGACAGCTCCTGCAGGTCGCCTATGAGGGCGGCCAGCTCGGTCATCTGCGCCTTGACGGAGGCGAGGAGTGCCTTGCGGTCGGCCTCGGGGATGGGACGGCCGGTTTCCTCGCTGCGGGTGAGGAGTTCGATGTTGGTGCGGAGGGAGGTGAGGGGGGTGCGGAGCTCGTGACCGGCGTCGGCGATGAGCTGCTGCTGGAGCTCGCGGGAGTTGGCGAGGGAGGACGTCATCGAGTTGAAGGAGCGGGAGAGACGGGCGACCTCGTCCTCTCTGTCCTCGTCCACGGGGATGCGGATGTTCAAGTCCTCCGTGCGGGCCACGCGTTCGACGGCTTCGGTCAGCTTGTCGACGGGACGGAGGCCGGCACGGGCGACCATGAGGCCGGCAGCTCCCGCGCCGACGACTCCCACACCGGAAACGAGGAGCAGGATCAGGGCGAGTTCGTTGAGGGTGGACTGAGTGCTCTTCAGCGGGACGGCGACGATGAGCCCGACGTTGGGGCCGGCCTCCCCGGTGACGGTGGTGGTGGGACCCATCGGCCGGGTCATCACGCGGACTTCGTTGCCGTCCTCGTCGGTGCCGTTGCGGAAGTAGATCCGACTGATGTCGCCGGCCTTGATCTTGTCCTTGTCGGACTGCGTGACCTTGACCGTGCCCGTGGAGTCGTCGGTGACACAGACCTTTCCGGTCTCCGTGACCACCTGGGAGTAGTTGTTCCGGAAGAAACCATTGCCCTGCGGGGTGGCGGAGCAGTTGGCGAGGGCGGCCTGGGCCTGTTGGATCTGGCCCGGCCCCTTCATGCCCCTCTGCAGGTCGCTGTTGAGCTGCTCGTACAACTTCCCCTGCACGATGAACCAGCAGGTGACCGAAACCGCCGCCACCGCGAACGCCACCGCCGCCGCCACCAGCATCGCCAGCCGCGACCGGATCGGCAGTGACCGGAACCGGCGTGCGACCTTGTTCACTCCGCCCCGCCCTGCCTCAGCACATACCCCACGCCCCGAACCGTGTGCACGAGCCGCGGCTCGCCGCCCGCCTCGGTCTTGCGGCGCAGGTACATGACGTACACGTCGAGGGAGTTGGAGCTCGGCTCGAAGTCGAAGCCCCAGACCGCCTTGAGGATCTGCTCACGGGTCAGCACCTGGCGCGGGTGCGCCATGAACATCTCCAGCAGCGTGAACTCCGTACGGGTCAGCTCCACGGGCCGCCCGGCACGGGTGACTTCCCGCGTCGCGAGGTCCATGCGCAGATCCGCGAAGGTCAGCGCCTCGTCCTCCTCGACCGCGCCCGCCCCGGCCGCCGCCGCGTACGAGCTGCGGCGCAGCAGCGCACGGACGCGGGCGAACAACTCGTCGAGTTCGAAGGGCTTGACCAGGTAGTCGTCCGCGCCCGCGTCCAGCCCCGTCACCCGGTCGCCGACCGTGTCGCGGGCCGTGAGCATCAGGATGGGGGTCGTGTCGCCCGCGCCGCGGATCCGGCGGGCGGCGGTCAGGCCGTCCATGCGGGGCATCTGGATGTCCAGGACGACCAGGTCGGGCTGGTACGCGGTCGCCTTCTCCAGGGCGTCCGCGCCGTCGACCGCGACCTCCGTGTCGTAGCCCTCGAAGGCGAGGCTGCGCTGGAGTGCTTCGCGCACCGCCGGCTCGTCGTCGACGATCAGGATGCGCTGGGTGTCACGGTCGCCATCGGCGGGGCTCATGGGCGTGGATTCCTCGGGTGCGTTGGGACAGTAGGGCTGAAGTCTCTGAACGCTTTCAGCCTCGCATGGTTCCCGGCCGGCGCTGTGGGCCGAGTCGGGTGGGATCAGCCCCGGACCGTACGGCGGCGGCTGCGCGCGGCACTCGCGCGGCGGCCCGCGCCATGGGCGACGGCGGCCACCTCGGGCGCCCGCGTCACCGGCGCGTGCAGCTCGTACGCCACCTCTAGGGCCAGGGTGAAGCCGGCCGGGTCGATGCCGGTCGCCGGGTGCGAAACCTGCTTGATCATGACGTACTCCCTACGGACTGGGTCGGGTCGGGCTCAGCTGTCGGAACCGCCGGCCCGCAGCGAGGCCAGGTCGGACTTGACGGTGTTGATCGGGATGGCGAAGCCGAGGCCCACGCTGCCGGCGCTCGACGAGCTGGTGGCGTCGGCGGCCGAGTACATCGCGGAGTTGATGCCGATGATGTTGCCGTTCATGTCGATGAGCGCGCCGCCGGAGTTGCCGGGGTTCAGCGAGGCGTCGGTCTGGAGCGCCTTGTACGTGGTCGTCGACGAACCGGTGTCGCCGTTGAACTGCTGGCCGCCGAACTCGAACGGCCACTGGCCGCTGCCGTCCTGCTGCTGACCCTGGCTCTCGTCGGTCGAGACGGTCACGTCACGGTTCAGGGCGGAGACGATGCCGCTGGTGACGGTGCCGGTCAGACCCTCGGGGGAGCCGATCGCCACGACCGTGTCGCCGACCTGGACGCCGCTGGAGTCGCCGAGGGTGGCCACGGTCAGGCCGGAGGCGTCCTCCAGCTTGATCAGGGCGAGGTCCTTCTTGCTGTCGGTGCCGACGATCTTCGCGGTGTACGTCTTGCCGTCGCTGGTGCTCACCTTGATCGAGGAGGCGCCGGACACGACGTGGTTGTTGGTGATGATCTCGCCGTCGCTGGTGATGATCACGCCGGAGCCGGTGGACTCGCCGGCGTTGGAGGTGGCGTTGATCTCGACGATGCTCGGGCTGACCGCCTTGGCCACCCCGGCGACCGTGCCCTTGGCGGCGGACGGGATCACGTTGGTGCTGGTGCTGCTGGTGGCGACCGTGTCGTTGCCGGTCAGCTCCTGGATGCCGTACGCGGTACCGCCGCCTATGGCCGCGGCGACGATCGCCACGGCGGCGAGCAGGGCGAGCGGGCCGCGGGTGCGCTTCTTGGGAGCCGGAGCCGGAGTCGGCGCCGCGGGCTCGGCGGGCACGCCCGTCATCACGCCCGGACCACCGCCGTTGCCGGCACCGCCTCCGTAGGCGCCTCCGTAGGCGCCTCCGGCCGCGAATCCGGTCGGTGCGGACGCCTGTGAGGCCTGGGACGGCCAGACAGTGGTGCCCGGCTCGACGGTGACCGGCTGCCCGGGCTGGTGCGCCGGCGGGGGCGGCCACTCCGGGTTCACGGGGGAGGCGGAGGCCTGCTGCTGGGGGTACGCCGACTGCAGGGGGTCGGAAGACTGGTCGCCGTGACCCTGGGGGTTCTCGTACTCGCCGCTGCGGCGGAAGCTCTCGGTCATGACACGTAGCTTGTCCGCCGACCATGAGAGCTCCCTGAGCGCTCCCTGAGAACCCCGGCAGAACCTCGTACGTCCGATATAAAGACGTCTCTCGCAGCTCGGCGATGTCTCTCAGAGAGCTCTCACAAAGGCCGCCGGGGCCTTACGCGCAGCCGCAGGACTGCCGTACCACCAGCCGCGAGGGAAACACCTTCAGCCGCTCCCGACGGGAGCCCGCCACCCGCAACCCGTCGTCGAGTACGAGGTCCACGGCGGCCCGCGCCATCGCGGAGCGGTCCGACGCGATCGTCGTCAGGGGCGGGTCGGCGAGGGCCGCTTCCTTGATGTCGTCGAAGCCGACCACGGCCAGCTCGCCGGGTACGTCTATACGCAGTTCGCGCGCCGCGCGCAGCAGGCCGATCGCCTGGTCGTCGGTGGAGCAGAAGATCGCGGGCGGGCGGTTGGGCCCGGCGAGGATCTTGAGGGCGGCCTGGTAGGCGTCGTAGCGGTTGTACAGGGCCTCGAAGAGCCGGCCCTCGGTGGGGATCCCGGCCTCGGCCATCGCGCGCCGCCAGCCTTCCACGTGGTCGGAGACCGGGTCGCCGACGGACGGGGTCTCGGCTATGCCGCCCATACAGGCGACGTACGCGTAGCCGTGGTCCAGCAGGTGGGTCACGGCGGCCTGGGCGCCGCCCAGGTCGTCCGTGACGACGGCGACGTCGTCGATGGCCTCGGGCCGCTCGTGCAGCAGCACGACCCTGGCGTCCCAGGCCTCGATCTCGGCGGCGGCGTTGTCGTTCAGCGCGTGGCTGACGAGGATGAGTCCAGACACGCGCATTCCGAGGAAGGCGCGCAGGTAGTGGACCTCGCGCTCGCCGATGTAGTCGGAGTTGCCGACGAGCACCATTTTTCCGCGCTCGGACGCGGCCTGTTCGACCGCGTGCGCCATCTCCCCGAAGAAGGGCTGGCGCGCGTCCGGCACGATCAGGCCTATGAGGTCCGTGCGCCGGGACGCCATCGCCTGAGCGACGCGGTCCGGCCGGTACCCCAGTTCCTTGATCGCGGCGAGGACACGCTCGCGCGTGGCCGGGGCAACCGGCCGGGGTCCGTTGTTGATGACATAGCTGACGACGGCAGTGGACGTCCCTGCCAGTCGTGCTACGTCATCCCTGGTTACCTTGGCCACGGGCGGAGTCTACGCGGATGGACCCGCTCTGGGCAGGGCATCAAGCAGGCTCCCTGTGCGGAAACGGCGCCCGGCCCGAGCGTTCGGGCGTCCGCTATGCCTCTGCGGGGATCTCCGCACCGTCCAGGGCGGCCGCCTCGTCCGCATCCTCCGGCTTTGACTGGGCCGCCTTGGCCTTCGCCTCGTCGGTGGCGCGGTCACCCTTCTCGGGAGTAACGAATCGATAACCGACGTTCCGGACGGTCCCGATCAGCGACTCGTGCTCGGGTCCGAGCTTGGCGCGCAGGCGTCGTACGTGGACGTCGACCGTGCGGGTGCCGCCGAAGTAGTCGTAGCCCCAGACCTCCTGGAGCAGCTGGGCGCGCGTGAAGACGCGGCCCGGGTGCTGGGCGAGGTACTTCAGGAGCTCGAACTCCTTGAAGGTGAGGTCGAGGACGCGGCCCTTGAGCTTGGCGGAGTAGGTCGCCTCGTCGACCGACAGGTCGCCGTTGCGGATCTCCATGGGGGAGTCGTCGTTGACGATCTGCTGCCGGCCCATGGCCAGTCGCAGGCGGGCCTCGACCTCCGCCGGTCCGGCGGTGTCGAGGAGCACGTCGTCGATGCCCCAGTCGGCGGTGACGGCGGCGAGACCGCCCTCGGTCACGACGAGGATGAGCGGACAGCCGGGCCCGGTGGACCGCAGCAGCTGGCACAGGCTGCGGACCTGCGGGAGGTCGCGTCGCCCGTCGATGAGGATGACGTCGGCGCCCGGGGTGTCGACGAGGGCGGGGCCTTCGGCCGGAGCCACTCGCACGTTGTGCAGGAGCAGGCCGAGGGCGGGAAGCACCTCCGTCGACGGCTGGAGGGCATTGGTCAGGAGCAGCAGAGAACTCATACGTCTGGTTCCTCCTCGGTCCCTGCGAGGACGTTTGCGGCACTGCGGCACTGCGGACTGCTCTGCATTCCCGGGGCCTCGTACACCTGCGGTTTTCCGCTTCGTATACGACGCGTCCGAAAGCACAAAAGGACCCGGGGGCTACGCTGCCCGAGTCCTCTGCCTAGGAGAATAGCCCACATGAGCACTGGTCGGGCAGGTCATGTGGCGCGTTCCACCATTCGTCCGCACTCCGAGACGAGCAGACGCGCACCTATCCGGACGTTTCTGCACACGGCCGACGGCATTTCCATTGATTCCGTATACGACCGGGGTGCGGCCGTATACGACGCCGGAAGGCCATCTTCCCGTGACCTCGTGTTCGTGATCGCGCACGGTTTCACCGGCGATGTGGACCGCCCGCACGTACGCCGGATCGCGAGTGCCTTCGCCCGGTACGGCGCCGTGGTCACGTTCTCCTTCCGCGGCCACGGCGCCTCCGGCGGGCGCTCCACGGTCGGCGACCGCGAGGTGCTCGATCTCGCCGCCGCGGTGCAGTGGGCACGTTCCTTCGGGCACGCGCGTGTGGCCACCGTCGGCTTCTCCATGGGCGGCTCGGTGGTACTGCGGCACGCGGCGCTGCACCCGCCGGGAGGATGGGGGCGCGACGAACGCGACGAACGCGAGGGGCGCGAGGGGCGCACGGAAGCGCATACGGCAGCGCATACGGACGCGGTCGTTTCGGTGAGCGCTCCCGCCCGCTGGTACTACCGGGGCACGGCCCCCATGCGTCGCCTGCACTGGCTGGTGACGCGCCCCGAGGGCCGTCTGGTGGGCCGCTACGGACTCCGGACGCGGATCCATCACCGGGAGTGGAGCCCGGTACCGCTGTCCCCGGTGGAGGCGGTGCCGAGGATCGCCCCGAGGCCCCTGCTCATCGTCCACGGCGACCGGGACGGCTACTTCCCCCTCGACCACCCCCGCATGCTGGCCACCGCCGCCGGTGACCAGGGCGAACTCTGGCTGGAGCCCGGCATGGGGCACGCGGAGCACGCGGCCACCGACGAGCTGCTGGCCCGGATCGGGGACTGGGCGGTCTCGCGGCCGGGCTAGCCTGACCGTGTACACCGCCGATCGATTGAGGAACCGATGCCAAAGGTCACGGTGCGCTACTGGGCCGCCGCGAAGGCCGCGGCCGGGATCGCCGAGGAGCCGTTCGACGCGGCCACGCTCGCCGAGGCGCTCGACGCCGTGCGCGGGCGACACTCCGGCGAGCTCGTGCGCGTCCTGCAGCGATGCTCGTTCCTCGTCGACGGCGACCCCGTCGGCACTCGCGCACATGAGACGGTACGGCTGGCCGACGGCGGCACGGTCGAGGTGCTGCCGCCGTTCGCAGGAGGGTGACGATGAGCGACCAGCCGTACGAGGGCGGTACTCCGTACCGGCCCCAGCAGGGGTACGAGGGATACGACCCCTACTGGCAGCAGGCCTACGAGGACCAGCAGGCCGCCCAGCAGTCCACGCAGGAGTGGCAGGGGCAGACCTGGGAGACGCAGGTGCAGCAGCCGGTGTCGGCCGCGGAGACGGCGTATCTGCCGCAGCAGGCACCTGTGCAGCCGACGTACGACGCCTACGGGGCCCTGCAGGCGCCTCAGCCGGCGCCCCAGCAGCGTCAGGCTCACCAGCCCCAGGTTCCGCAGCCCCAGGCCCAGCATCCCCAGGTTCCGCAGGCGCAGGCTCAGGCCTCGGCGTCCCCGGAACCGGCTGCCGGCTACGGCCCCGCCACCGTCGCCGGGAACGCCCGGATCAGCGACGCGCAGCGGGCCCGCCTCGAGGGACGTTCCCCGATCATCGAGCCCGGCATGCAGCCCGCCGCGCTCACCGCGCTGCTCGGCCTGCTCCTGTCCGGTACGGCGGCCATCGGGTCGTACGCCCTCCTCGTGCCGCTCGTCGTCCTCCAGGCGGTCACGGCGGCGGGCTGGTTCCGGCTCAACGGCATGTGGCCCGCCCGGCAGGGCATCGCCCTCGCCTTCCTGGGGGCGCTGGTCGCGGACGCCGTACTGCTCGCCGCCGGCCGTGAGAACGGGCCCGCCGCGATCCTCGGCACGCTGGGCGTCTGGGTCCTCCTGTCCCTCGTCCTCCAACTCCGCTCGCACGCCGACCCGGACGAGCGGATGTACGGCCTGATGGCCACGGTCGCCTCCGCGGCCCTGGCGATCGTCGCGGCCGGCCACCTCGCCGCCGACCCGGACGCGGTCGCGGTCGGCGCGGCCGCGGTGGCCGTCGCCGTCCTCGCCCGCGCACTGCCCCTGCCGACCCCGGCCTCCGTGATCGTCTCCCTGCTCGCCGCGGCGGGCGCGGGCGTCGCCGTCGGCGCCATGACCGGGCTCGGCCCGCAGGGCGCGCTGCTCGGCGCGGGCGCGGCGGTGTGCGCGCTGATCGGCCACCGGGTCGCGAGTTACGACTACCCGTCGCGCTTCGTGCACTTCACGGCGGGCGTGGCCCTGCCCCTGGCAACGGCCGCCCCGGCGGTTTACGTGCTGGGCCGGGCGCTGGGGTAAGGCGCGGTCGGACGGTGGGCCGCGAGCCGCGGTCTGCCGCACCCGCCGGTGCGAGCCGAGGGCGGTTGCCGTCGGCCCGTCAGAGTTGTGGCAGCCGATGTCGTCGCCTGCCCGCCCCACCGGTACTCGGCGTTGTCCGCCGGCGCCTCGGCTCGCGCCCTCGGTGTGCGGGCGGTGTGGCGCCGGGGCGACAGGGGTGGGCGAGCGGGCGGTGGTCCGCATGTCTCCGCACCCGGCCGCTTGGGCCCGGGCAGCGGCGCCCGGTCGCCTGCGCCGGCCGAGGGCAGCCGGCGCCCGCTCGCTGTGGCGCCGGGGCACCGGCCCGCCCGCACGCGTCTCGGACAGCCTGCGCCATTCGCCTGCCATTCGCCTGCGGCTCAGCTCGCGTCGGGTCAGCGCGCGGGCCGTCGTGTCGCTGGGGAGGGTGCCGAGTTGGCGGCCCGGCTCCTGTGCGGCACCGGCCCCTGCCCTCCTGTCACAGGTGATCGACAGTTTTCCAGCCCCGCACGGTGCGGGGTTAGTCTCACGCTCGACGGCCACCCGGTCCGTCAACCGACCGTCGTCTGACCGCCGTCGTGGGGGACACCGCATGCGCGCACTGCGAATACTTCTGATCCTCGTCGTCATCTTCGGCGGCCTGTTCGTCCTCGCCGACCGCCTCGCGGTCAACTTCGCGGAGGACGAGGCGGCCGGCAAGCTGAAGACCACCGAGGGTCTGGCCGTCACCCCCGATGTCTCCATCAAGGGCTTCCCGTTCCTCACCCAGGTCGTCGGCGGTGAGCTCGACGACATCGAGGTCGGCATCAAGGACTACGAGGCGGACACCGGCAACGGCGACCAGACGATCCGTATCGACGACCTCAAGGCGAACATGAGGGGCGTCGAGTTCTCCGGCGACTACAGTTCCGCCACCGCGAACAGCGCCACCGGCACCGCGTCCATCACGTACGACGAACTGCTCAAGACCGCCAAGTCCGAGCCCACCCAGGTCGCCCCCGGCGTCACCGCCAACGTCGTCGGCCTCTCCGACGGCGGCAACGGCAAGATCAAGGTCGAGATCGAGGCGACGGTGCTCGGCACCAAGCTGCCGGAGCCGGTCTACGTCCTCAGCACGGTCACCGCCGAGGGCGACGTCGTGAAGGTGCACGCCGACAAGCTGCCCTCCTTCGGCGGCGTCGACCTCGCCGAGAGCCGCGCCCGCACGGTCACCGACTTCGAGCAGAAGATCGACGGACTGCCCGGTGGCATCCAGCTCGACAAGGTGCAGGCGGCGCAGAACGGTGTGGAGATCACGGTGAAGGGTTCGAACGTCCGGCTGGCCGGGTAAACAGGCCAGGGCTCGCGGGACGGGCCTGGGACAGGCACAGGACAGGCATGAGACGGGGCTGTCCGGCAAGCGAGACGCTGCCGTCCGTACCGTAGATGTGACGACGGATACATCCGCCCGGGAACCGTGCCCCCACGGCCCGGGCGGACATCTGTTCTCACATCGCGGACGATCGCGTCTCAAAATACGACACACCGGTGACACGCGCGCCTGTCCGTCCCTACGATCGAGGCCATGAAGCGACAGGCGGATCTCACGAAGCGGCGGGCAGTGGACCTGTGCCGCGTCTCCGCCATGCTCTGTCGCACTTTCTGAGCGGAAGCGCAGCCCTCCGCATCCCCCCGCCCTGCCCAGGGCATTCGTGCGCACGCGCCTTCCGACGGCTGCACGCGCACGCCTCTCACTTGCACGCCCCGCCGTAACTGCCCCGGAGGAGAAAGAGCATGAGCCGCAGCGACGTCCTGGTCGATGCCGACTGGGTCGAGGCCAACCTCGACAACCCCAGCATCGCCATCGTCGAGGTGGACGAGGACACGTCCGCCTACGAGAAGAACCACATCCGCAACGCGATCCGCATCGACTGGACCGACGACCTCCAGGACCCGGTCCGCCGTGACTTCGTCGACCAGGAGGGCTTCGAGAAGCTCCTCTCCGCGAAGGGCATCGCCAACGACACGCTGGTGATCCTCTACGGCGGCAACAACAACTGGTTCGCGTCGTACGCCTACTGGTACTTCAAGCTGTACGGCCACGAGAACGTCAAGCTTCTCGACGGCGGCCGCAAGAAGTGGGAGCTGGACGCCCGCGAGCTGGTCGAGGACGTGCCCGAGCGCCCCGCGACCGACTACAAGGCCAAGCCGCAGAACAAGGCCATCCGTGCCTTCCGCGACGACGTCGTCGCCGCGATCGGCTCGCAGAACCTGGTCGACGTCCGTTCGCCCGACGAGTTCTCCGGCAAGCTGCTGGCCCCCGCCCACCTGCCGCAGGAGCAGTCGCAGCGCCCGGGTCACGTCCCGTCCGCGCGCAACATCCCGTGGTCGAAGAACGCCAACGACGACGGCACCTTCAAGTCGGACGAGGAGCTCAAGGAGCTCTACGCCGAGGAGCAGGTCGACCTCGCCAAGGACACCATCGCGTACTGCCGCATCGGTGAGCGCTCCGCGCTGACCTGGTTCGTCCTGCACGAGCTGCTCGGCGTGGAGAACGTCAAGAACTACGACGGTTCCTGGACCGAGTACGGCTCCCTCGTGGGCGTGCCGATCGAGCTCGGCGCCAACAAGTAATCCGACCTGAACGACCTCTGGAGACAGACATGTGTGGAGCGAAGGCCGGCGGCCCGGACGCCTCGACGATCAAGCCCGGTGAGACCACGATTCAGGGTCAGGTGACCCGCGACGGCGAGCCGGTGACCGGCTACGTCCGGCTGCTGGACTCGACCGGAGAGTTCACCGCGGAGGTCCCGACGTCCGCGACGGGCCAGTTCCGCTTCTACGCGGCCGAGGGCACCTGGACTGTCCGCGCCCTCGTGCCCGGCGGCACCGCCGACCGCACGGTCGTCGCCCAGAAGGGCGGCCTCGCGGAGGTCGCGATCGCGGTCTGAGACAGACCTGACGACTGAAGGGCCGCACCCCACGGGTTGGACACCGGGGGGTGCGGCCCTTCGGCGTGAGCCCGCCGGTCGGGTCCGCGGCCGCCGGCCACGCCGGCCACTCCGGCGCCGCGGCGTGCGGGCGCCGGGCGCAGGGCCGGCCCAGGTGCGCCGTGGCGGATCTACCCTGGTGCCATGTACGCACGGCGCCGGCACGTGTACTTCGCCATGATGGGGACCTGCATCGGCCTCTTCGTCCTGGCCTGGGGGGTCGTGCGCCTCTGGTCGATCCCCGTGGCGGTGGGCATGTGTGTGGTGGCCATGGTCATCCCCCCGCTCGCCGCCATGGTCGCCAACCGCCGAGGACCCGACGACCGCTGGTGGGACGACCCCTCCGGCGACCCGAAGTCCGACGACTGGTGGGACGAGCTGGACGGGAAGAGGCGGCGGCAGTAGGAAGCCGGGACCGATGCCGACCGGCGTCGGTGCGGGCCTGGACGTGCCGTCTCAGTAGACGAGCGCCTGCGTCTCGTCCCCCAGTGCCTCCTGGACGAACACCTGGGCTCCCGCGATGCGTACGCCCTTGATGACGTCGTTCTCCGTGATGTCCCGGCGGGCCGCGCACTGGGTGCACAGGGTGACGCGGCCTGCTGTGAGGATCGAGTCGAGGAGGTCGGGGAGGGGGGCCGCGTGGGGCAGGTCGAACTCGGCGGCACGGCCCGGGAGGGCGAACCACGCGGACTCGCCGGTCAGCCACAGGGAGACGTCGACGCCGCTGGCCACGGCCACCGCCGCCACCGTGAACGCCTGCGAGCACCGCTCGGGGGCATCCGCCCCGGCCGTCACCTTGATCACGAGCTTTTTTGCCATGGTCGAATCGTAATCAACGCCGCTACAACTCGGTGCTCCGACCATGAGTCTCCTGTGAGCGCGCATACGGAATGCGCACTTCACGTTCTGTGGGGGGACGTCTTGGAAGTACCCGAAGAAGTAGCCGACGCCCCAGTCGCCCCGGTTGCTCCGGTAAACCCGATGGTCGCGCCCCGGCCCCGCCGGCGCGGGCGTACCGCGCTGCTGATCGCCGGTGCCGCCGTCCTAGGCCTGGTCGCCGGCACCTGCGCCGGCTACGTGGTGCAGGCCGACCGCGAGCCGACGAAACTGCCCTCGCTCTCCCAGCCGACGCTGGCGCAGGCGAAGGGCAAGGGCCCCGAGCCGCTGTCCGCCGCCCAGGACCGCCGCGTGCGGACCGACGGCGACCTGCGCAAGCTGCTGCTGAAGAAGCCGGGCGGCGCGAAGAACGCCGACTGGCTGTCCGGCACCGACGGCTGGATGGACCTGGCCGCCTACGCCGACCTGTACAAGTCGCCGGACGAGATCTTCGGCGACCTCGTCGGCGACGAGTTCCGCCGCGCGGCCGTCACCGGCTGGGAGTCCGGCACGACCACCCTGGAGATCCGGCTGATCCAGTTCCGCCAGGAGGAGGCCCCCGCGGCCGCCGACATGGTGGACGACAGCCAGTACTGGGCGGACGCCGAGGCGGCCACCGAGAGCTGGACCGTCCCCGGCACCGGCAACGGCATGGCGTACGTCCACACAAAGCCCGAGCGCGAGGCCGGGTACCTGCCGCTCTACAGCGCGGAGGCCCACGCCTGGCGCGGCGACATCGTCATGGAGATCTGGATCTACGACACCAAGCCGATCTCCAAGAAGAAGATCATGGGCCTGGCCGAGCGGCAGTTGGAGCGGCTGTGACCGAGAACCAGAACGAGCCGGTCCAGAGCGAGCCGGTCCAGAGCGAGCCGGTCCAGAGCGAGCCGGTCGAGTCCGGGCAGTCTTCGGTGCCCGCCGCGTTCGACGCCTACGGCGTGCCCGTCCCGCCGCCGCCCGCCAAGAAAGCCTTCCCGCGTCGCCGTATCGCCGCTGTGGCCGGATCCCTCGTCCTCGTCGGTGCCGTGGTCGCCGGTGTCGGCCAGACCGTCGTGACCGTGAACGACGCAGACCGTGACGCCGGCGCCCCGGTCTGGAAGCTCCCGAAGACCACGGCCGAGGACAAGAAGGCGGCCACCGCCAAGGGCCTCGCCGGCGTCCTCGTGCCGTACGGCACCGACGGCTGGAGCCGTGGCCCCGACCTCGGCGAGTACGGCTCCGACGCGGAGCTCAGCGGCGCCCAGGCGACCGCCCTGCGCAAGGAGTCGCTGAGCGGCCTGCCCCGCAGCCAGCGCAGGAAGCTGGAGAAGGAGATCGACCGGCAGCGCATCAAGGGCATGGCGATGCGCAGCTACCTCAGCTCGGACGCCAGCGCCCTCAGCGAGAACGAGGGCACCTTCGCGGTGAGCATCGTGCTGGCGCAGATGGAGAGCCGTGCGGCCGTCCGCGACATGGCCACGTTCCAGAACGAGTTCCTCGACGCCCTGGACGTCTTCCGCAAGGGCCCCGAGGTCAAGGGCCACAAGAACGCCGAGTGCTTCCTGCCGCCCGAGGACGACGACACGGACCTCGACACCATGTACTGCTCCGCCTACCAGGGCGACGTCCTGGTCACCGCCACCGCGGACGGCGTCAAGCCACTCGACACCAAGGGGGTCGCGATGCTGCTGAGCGAGCAGCTCGACCGCATAGCCGAGCCGGGGGAGGCGGTATGACCGAGCAGCCGCAGGTCACAGAGCCGGCGACGGTCGCGGAGCCGACAGCGACCCACCCGCAGTCGGTCCTGTCCCCGCCTCCGCCCCCGCCGCCCACCGACCCGCCCCTCCAGGCACCCCTCGTATCCCTCGCACCCCCCGCCCCCAAGGACCGCCGCGTCCTGCGTGCCGTCCTGCGCTGGACCGCGGCCGTCGTGGTCTTCGCGGCGGTCGGGGCGTCGGCCGCGTACGGCATCACGCGGATGGAGCGGACGGACGTACCGGGTCTGGCGACGGAGTCGGACGGGCGGTGGGACTACCCGGAGCTGGTGAAGCCGCCGCTGCCGTCGGGCAGCCCGGAGCCCTTCGACGAGGCGAACAAGGCCGGCGCGCACTACGCCGACCTGCGTGCCCTGCTGCTGCCCGCCCCCGCGGGGGCCACGCAGGACAAGGCGCTGCGCGGCTCGGACGGCTGGCTGGCGACGAAGGACTTCCTGGCCGAGTACGAGCCGGAGGATCGCGAGGAGTTCCAGCAGGAGCTCGTCGACGACGGACTGCGGCACATCGCGGCCCGCGGGTGGACCACCGAGGAGGGCACGCACACGCGGATCTACCTCCTGCACTTCGACACCGCGGCCGTCGTGGACGAGGCGTTCTCCGCGGACATCGCCCCGTACAGCAGCCCCGGCCGCCTGTTGCGCGGTGCGGGCTCCTCCGTCTTCGACGAGGACTTCCCGGAGTCGGCCCGCGTCGACGACGTCCAGCGCTCGGTGTACACGGAGGCGAAGCCGTACGGCGCCGAGCAGGTCCGGCAGGCGTACCTGGCCGCCGGTGACGTCCTCGCCGTGATCATCCAGTCCCGGAAGGGCACGGCGAAGGCCGTTCCGTTCCAGCAGACGGTGACCCTGCAGAGCCAGCTGCTGGGGTGACCTCGGTGAGGGCACACCTCACGGAGAGGGCCGGGCCCCGGCCGCGTAAGCTGGGGCCCGGCTTTTGTGTACTGCCATCCCACTGTGTACTGCCATCCACGATCGTCCGAGGAGCACTCCGTGCTTGAGGTTTTCTTCGAAGCCCTGCTGATCCTGGTCTGCGTCGGCGTGCTCGCCTTCGCCGGACTGACGGTGAAGAAGCTGTACCAGGGCCAGCGCTGACCCACGTCTAGGAACTGCTGCTCATGATCGAGATCCCGTCCGACCTCCACAAGGACCTGGTCCCCCTCGTCTTCCTGCTCGGAAACTGGGCGGGCGCGGGCGTGCACGACTTCCCCGGTTCCGAGAAGTGCAACTTCGGACAGGAGGTCACCTTCACGCACGACGGTCGGGACTTCCTGGAGTACCACTCCCACACCTGGGTGCTCGACAACGACGGCAACAAGGTCAGGCCGCTGGAGTCCGAGTCCGGCTTCTGGCGGATCGACGCCGACCGCAAGGTCGAGGTCACCATGGTCCGCGACGACGGTGTCGTCGAGGTCTGGTACGGCGACCTGGCCGCCAAGAAGCCGCAGATCGACCTGGTCACGGACGCCGTGGCCCGGACGGCCGCCTCGGGCCCCTACACCGGCGGCAAGCGGCTGTACGGCTATGTCAACAGCGACCTCATGTGGGTCGGCGAGAAGCAGACCCCCGAGGTCGAGCTGCGCCCCTACATGTCGGCCCACCTGAAGAAGGTCGTCACCCCCGAGGACGTCGAGCGCTGGGCCAAGGCCCTCCCCGACGACATGCCGGACGACGGCATCGCGTTCTTCAAGTAGGAGTTCTCCAGTAGGAATCGCGTTCGCCATTGGTCCTAGACTCTCTGGTGTGGTGAGCACCGACTGGAAGAGCGACCTCAGGCAGCGCGGCTACCGGCTGACGCCGCAGCGGCAACTCGTGCTCGAAGCCGTGGACACGCTGGAACACGCGACCCCCGACGACATCCTCATCGAGGTGAGGAAGACCGCGTCGGGGGTCAACATTTCGACCGTGTACCGGACGCTGGAGCTCCTGGAGGAGCTCGGGCTGGTCAGCCATGCCCACCTCGGGCACGGCGCGCCGACGTACCACCTCGCGGACCGGCACCACCACATCCACCTGGTCTGCCGCGACTGCACGAACGTCATCGAGGCCGACATCTCGGTGGCGGCCGAGTTCACCGCCAAGCTCCGCAAGGAGTTCGGCTTCGAGACCGACATGAAGCACTTCGCGATCTTCGGCCGGTGCAACGACTGTTCCCGCAAGGCAGCCCAGAGTTCTGCGCTCAAGGGTTCAACTACCGAGTCGTAGGCTTAGCCGTATGAAGAGCCCCCTGCTGTCCCTGTCCGGCGCCGTCCCCGCCGAGGGTGTGGACGAAGGCGTCGCCGCCCACTACGGCGACCTGTTCCGCGAACAGCGCGCCCTCGCCGGCGGCACCGGTTTCGTCGATCTCTCGCACCGCGGGGTCGTCACCGTCACCGGTGAGGACCGGCTGAGCTGGCTGCACCTGCTGCTCACCCAGCACGTCAGCGACCTGCCCACCGGGCAGGCCGCCGAGGCGCTGATCCTGTCCGCGCACGGCCACATCGAGCACGCCCTGTACCTGGTGGACGACGGTGTGACGGTCTGGGCGCACGTCGAGCCCGGTACCCAGGACGCGCTGGTCGCCTATCTGGAGTCGATGAAGTTCTTCAACCGGGTCGAGGTCGCCGACCGCACCGCCGACTTCGCGGTCGTCCACCTGCCGGCCGGTTCCATCGCCGGGGTGCCCGAGGGCGTCGTGGTCCGTGAGACGGCGTACGGCCGTGATCTGTTCCTGCCGCGCGAGGACCTGGAGTCGTACGCCGAGAAGACCGGCCCCGCGGCCGGGATCCTGGCGTACGAGGCGCTGCGCGTCGAGCAGCACCGCCCCCGTCTCGGCTTCGAGACCGACCACCGCACCATCCCGCACGAGCTGGGCTGGATCGGCACCGCGGTGCACCTCCAGAAGGGCTGCTACCGCGGCCAGGAGACGGTGGCCCGGGTGCAGAACCTCGGGAAGCCGCCGAGGAGGCTCGTCTTCCTCCACCTCGACGGCAGCGAGGTCCACCTCCCGGTGGCCGGCACGGACATCCGCCTCGCGGACGAGGGCCCCGACGGCCGCAAGATCGGCTTCATCACGACGTCCGTACGCCACCACGAGCTGGGGCCGGTCGCGCTGGCACTGGTGAAGCGGAACGTGCCGGTGGACGCGCGACTGATGGCCGACACGACGGCCGCGGCCCAGGAAGTCGTCGTAGAACCCTAGTTCGAGCCCTACTCCGAGCTCTGATTCGAGATCTGGTTCGAGCTCTGGTTCTTCGGGCCTCAGATCTCGATCTGCACGGTGAACGGGCCGTCGTTCGTCAGCGACACCCGCATCTTCGCGCCGAAGCGGCCCGTCTCCACCGTCGCGCCGAGGGAACGCAGTTGGGCGACCACCTCGTCCACGAGCGGCTCGGCGACGTCGCCGGGGGCGGCCGCGTTCCAGGTGGGGCGGCGGCCCTTGCGGGCGTCGCCGTAAAGGGTGAACTGGCTGATGACGAGGAGCGGGGCGTCGATGTCGCTGCACGACCTCTCGTCGGCCAGCATGCGGATCGACCACAGCTTGCGGGCGAGCTGGGCCGCCTTCTCCTTGGTGTCCTCGTGGGTCACGCCGACCAGGACGCACAGTCCCTCGCCGTCGATCTCCCCGACCGTCTCGCCGTCCACGACGACGCTCGCGCCGTCCACCCTCTGCACCACTGCACGCATACGACCATCATGCCGGGCGGCGGCCAGTGCTCCGCACGTGCCGTTTTCTGTTCCTTAACCGCCCATCTGGGGCCGTTCGGGGGCACTCGTTCACATAGCGGCCACTTGGGGTGGCACGATGCTTCCACATCCGGTCGAGGGGACGGTAGAGACACATGAGCACATCGAGTATCGAGGGGTGGCTGGGAACTCAGCGGCCGCCCGTCCAACGCACAGGCAGCCCGCTGCTGCCCGCGGACCCCACCGAACCCGACCTGTCGCTGCTGAGCCTGCCCGAGCTGCGCACCCTGCGCCGGGACGCCCAGCGGGACGAGGCCGACCTCAGCTACCTGCGGCGGCTGCTCCAGGGCCGTATCGACATCCTGCGGGCGGAGCTTGCCCGGCGGTCTCCCGCGGGGGCTGCGGCCGTCTTCGACCGGCTGTCGGAGATCCTCACCGACGCGCCGGCCCGGCACCGCTCCTCCGCCCGTCATGTGACGCTGGGCACCCCGCACAGCGAGGAGTACCGGCTGCTGGCCGCGGAGATGCTCGCCGAGGTCGAGCTGTCGGACCTGGACGCGCGCACCGACCTGGAGCTGAACACCGCGATGGGCCGGCTGGTGCGGCACGAGCAGCAGGTGTCCCGGCGCCGGCAGCGGCTGCAGCGCACGGCCGACGACTGCAGTGCGGAGATCGCCCGCAGGTACCGTGAGGGGGAAGCTCAAGTCGACGACCTGCTCACCTGAGGCGGTGGCCGTACCGGCGATCCCGGGGCCCGCTGTCGGGGCGGGTCACCCGATCTCCGGAGGCCACCGCCGATGTCCGCGTCCCGTTCCGCTGCCCTGCCCGCCATACCCCCCGTCCTCGCCGAGGTCGTGCGCTCCGGGTTCGTCGAAGGGCGGCACCGGGGCAGTCTGGTCCTGCTGGACGCGGACGGGTCGGTGGAACTGGCACTCGGCGACGTGACGTCCCCGGTCTTCCCGCGTTCCTCCAACAAGCCCATGCAGGCGGCGGGCGTACTGCGGGCGGGCCTGGACCTCGCGGGCGAGCGCCTGGCGCTGGCCGCGGCCAGCCACTCCGGGGAGCCCTTCCACCGCGACCTGGTCCAGAAGATGCTGGACGAGCACGGGCTGAGCGAGGACTCGCTCCAGTGCCCGCCGGACCTGCCGCTGGACGCCGAGGAGCGGGAGACCTACCTCGCGTCGGGCGCGGTGCGCTCCCGCGTGACCATGAACTGCTCCGGCAAGCACACGGCGATGCTGGCGGTGTGCGCGCTGCGCGGCTGGCCGCCGGAGACGTACCTCGCGGCCGATCATCCGTTGCAGCGGCTCATCCACGGGGTTGTGGAGGAGGCGTCCGGCGAGGAGGTGGCCGCGGTCGGCACGGACGGCTGCGGGGCGCCCCTGATGGCGATCAGCCTGACCGGCCTGGCCCGCGCCTACCGCACCTTCGTCCACGCCGACCCCGGCACGGCGGAACGCCGGGTCGCGGACGCCATGCGCGCCCACCCCGAGTACGTCGCCGGCACCCGCCGCCCCGACACCTGGCTGATGCGCGAGCTGCCCGGCACCCTCTCCAAGATGGGCGCGGAGGCGGTACAGGCGGTCGCCCTTCCGGACGGACGCGCCCTCGCCTTCAAGGTGGAGGACGGCGGCGGCCGGGCACTGGGTCCGGTACTGGCGCGGGCGCTGGAACTGCTGGGGGTGGATTCGCCGGTGGTGCGGCGGATCGGGCGGGCGCCGCTGGAGGGCGGGGGCCGGGTGGTGGGGGAGATCCGGGCGGCCTTCTGACGGGGCGCGGCTGTCTCTCCCGAGGCGGGGTCTCCTCCTCCTGGGAGGTTTCCGGGCGGAGCCTCCGCCGCCTCGGGAATCTTCCCGGGCGGGGAGTCCCCGCCGCCTCGGGAGTCTTCCCGGGCGGAGTCTCCCGAGGCGGCGAGGAAATCCCGAGACACCTCACAGACGGGCGCCTACCGTGACTTCATGACGCGCCCGCACCCCGCCATCGACGTCCGACCCATCACCGAGTCCGAGTTCCCCGACTGGATCCGCGCGGTGAACACCGGCTTCCTGCGCGAGCCCATCCCCTCCGAGATCGAGCTCGAAGCCCGTCGCGCCCAGTTCGAAACCGGCGAGGCCGGGCGCTACCTGGGTGCCTTCGACAACGGCCGCTGCGTCGCCACCTTCAAGTCCTTCAGTCAGGAACTCACGGCCGTCGGCGGCGGGGCCGTTCCCGCCGACGCCGTCACCGGCGTCACCGTCACCGCCACCCACCGCCGTCGCGGCCTGCTCACCCGCATGATGGCCCAGGACCTGGCGGCAGCGAAGGAGCGCGGTGACGTCGTCGCCACCCTGATCGCCGCCGAGTACCAGATCTACGGCCGCTACGGCTTCGGCCCCGCCACCTGGATGACCGAGTGGACGGTCGACGTCGCGCGCACCGGCCTGGACCCCCGCCGCTCCGGCAGCCCCGAGGACGGCGGCCGTATCGACCTCGTGGACGGCGAGGACGTCCGCAAGCTCGGCCCCGAACTCCACGAGCGGGTGCGCCGCGCCCAGCCCGGCGCGGTCAGCCGCGACGAGACGTGGTGGCGGGTCAACACCGGTGTCCTACGGTTCGACCCGTCATGGAAGGAGCCGTACTACGCGGTGTACCGCTCGGCGAACGGCGAGGTCGAGGGTCTGGTCGCGTACGCGGCCGACGACAACTGGCACGGCAAGCTGCCGCACGACACGGTGTCCGTGCAGTGGCTGCTCGCGGAGACCCCGGCGGCCGAACGCGCCCTGTGGCGCTACCTCTGCTCGATCGACTGGGTCACGAAGGTGAAGAGCGGCTGGCGGGCCCCCGACGACCTGCTCCCCTTCGTCCTGCCGAACCCCAGGGCGGCCACGGCCACCACGCAGGGCGACTGGCTGTGGGTGCGGATCCTGGACGTCGTACGAGCGCTGGAGGCGCGGACGTACGCGGGGGAGGGTTCGCTCGTGCTCGAGGTGGTCGACGGCGGTGGGCTGACCGGCGGGCGGTACCGGCTGGACGCGTCGGAGGCGGGTGCCTCCTGCACGCCGACACAGCGGAACGCCGACCTCACGCTCGACGTCGGCGACCTGTCGGCTCTGTGGCTGGGCGACGAGTCCGCGGTGCGGCTGGCGGCGCTGGGCAGGGTCCGGGAAGGACGAGCGGGCGCCGGCCGGTTGGCCGACGCCCTGCTGCGTACGTCCAGGCGGCCTTGGTGCCCGGACATGTTCTGAGACCTCCTTTCTGCCGACGACAGTGCTGATCGCTGCTTGCTCATTGGTGCTTGCTCTGCATCCGTAGCGAGCTGTTCAGTTGTGGCTGTGCGGTATCCGTAGCGAGCTGTGAAGTTGTGACTGTGCTGACGGTGCTGACGATGTTCAGTTGTGGCTGGGCTCGGTGGTGACGGTGTTCAGTTGTGGCTGTGCAGACCGACCGGGCTCCCGGCTCCCCTCCGGAAGGGAGCCCGATCAGCCGGACTGGGCGAGCAGCATCACGAGGATCACTGCGCCGATGCCGCCGATCGCGGCGCTCTTGGTCTTGACGCCGACGGTGAGAGCGACGAAGGCGACGATGCCCATCGCGCCCAGCTTCCACTGGACGAGCGCTTCGAAGCCGACCGCGAGGGCGGCGATGACGAGGGCGATGAGCGGCATGGCGGTCCCCCTTGTTTTCGGGACGGTGGCCAACCTTGTGGAAGTTTGACCATGTTGCTCAAGTTGGCTACCAACTTCACTGTACTTCTCTCCACTTGGAAGCGACTCATAACCACCTTCCCTTGAACTGCCCAAAGATGGCGGGAAGTTGTAGTGTTTGGTCGTGGACCCGAAACACCCCGCCGTCAATGGGCGGAAGAGGTCACAGCGGCCACAGAGGACACATCGCGAGGTGGCCGACGAGCTGCGTGCCCGGATCCGGTCCGGGACACTGCGGCCGGGCCAGCGCATGCCCACCCAGGCCAGGCTGGCCGACGAGTTCGGGGTCGAGCGGGGGGTCATACGGCAGGCTCTGTACATCCTGCAGTCGGAGCACCTGCTGACCAACGTTTCCAAGGGAAGCCCGGCGACCGTGGCTCCCGACCTGGGCCTGAGCGGGCCGCCGGCCGGTCCCGGGGCCCCGCCGCTTCCCACCACGGCGGCCCTCGCCCCCCGTATCGCGGCCGCCTTCGCGGCCCCGCACGTCGAGATCGACGCCCTCTGCCTGACCTCGGTCTCCCTCACCCTGGCCATCGGTGAGCCGCTGCGCCGGATTCACGCCGGGGAGCTGAAACCGGCCAAGATCGACGTCCGGGTGCTGCTGCCGAGCCGGGACATCGACCTCGCCTTCCCGGTCCCGGTCGAGGACCACGGCTACGGGCCCCCGGTCCAGCAGCGCTGGCTGGCCCACCGCAACGCCCAGGGGCAGGTGCTGAAGCACAACCTGCTGGCCCTGCGCTCCACCCACGGCATCGACGTGCGTGTCTCCTTCCGAGCGCTGCCCTTCACCCCACCCGTGAAGCTGTACCTGCTCAACGGAGAGGAGGCCCTCTTCGCGTACTACACGCTGACCCGGCGCGCGGCGGAGTTCGACCACGAGCAGCTGGAGATGTACGACGCCGAGGGCACCCGGTCGATGCTGTTCGCCTTCGCGCAGGGCGCCGGCCTGCGCGACACGACGTTCGTGGAACAGTCCCACCTGTGGTTCAACGCACTGTGGGAGACGATCAGTTCGGAGCTGTTGCTCACGAGCTGATGTCTCCCACAGTGGCTGATCGGGGCACCGGTCGCTCGGACGAGGACACCGGTCGGTCACAGGGCGGGCCGTGTGACCAGCAGTGCGAGCATGACCGCCCCGACGGAGCTGACGGCCGGGCTCTTGGCCTTGATGCCTACGGTGAGCAGCAGCAGGCCGATGATGCCGGCCATGCCGTACTTCCACTGGACGGTCTGCTCGACGCCGACGACGAACACGGCGCAGAGGAGGGCGAGGACAGGCACGGTGGTTCCCCCTTCGGGCTTCCGGGGCGGGACGGATCAGGAGGCAAAACTTCCGCCAACTCGACCAAGTTGGCAACCAACTATGGTTATGTTGTCCCCACTTGGCAGCTATCCATAAACAACTTTCAAACAACTCCCCACAGATGGATCGAAGTTGTAGCGTTTGGTCGTGACCCAGGAGAACGTGGCAGTGAACGGCAGCAGAAGGCTCTCCCCTCAGGAAATCGCCGACATCCTGCGCGAACGCATCCGCGTGGGTGACCTCAAGGCGGGCCAACGCCTCCCCACCCAGGCGGAACTCGCCGACGAGTTCAGCGTGGAGCGGGGCACCGTGCGACAGGCCCTGCGGGTACTCCAGGAGGACGGGCTGCTCAGCAACGTGAGCAAGGGGAGTCCGCCGCGGATCGCGGAACCGGCACCCGCCAGGACGGATCCTCAGCCGACGATGGTGGGCCTGGCTCCTCGCCTGGCAGAAGCCTTTGCGGTGCCGCACGTCCGGGTCGACGCTGCCTGCCTGACCGCTGAGACCCTCCTGGTGGGCATGAGCGAGCCGCTCCGCCTCATCCACGAGGGTCGCATCCACCCCCAGTCGATCGATGTCCGCATTCTGCTGCCCTCCCGGGACATCAACCTGGCTTTTCCGGTGCCCGTGGAGGGGCGCGGTGACGACGATCCGGTACACCAGCGCTGGCTGGAGATGCGCAACGCCCAGGGCCACGTCCTGCGCCACAACCTGCATGCCCTGCGCTCCTCGCACGGCATCGATGTCCGCGTCACGTTCCGCGCGCTGCCGTTCACGCCGCCGGTGAAGCTGTATCTCCTCAACCAGGAGGAGGCCCTGATCGCGTACTACATGATCACGCGCAGGGAGGAGTCCTCGGACCGGGGAACGATCGACATGTACGACGTCATCGGCACCGAGGCCCTGCTCTTCTCCTTCGAGACACGGGCCGGCCAACGCGACGCCGCGTTCGTGGAGGAGTCCCAGAAGTGGTTCGACGCCCTCTGGGAAACCATTACTACGGACCTGACACTCTTCTGACGGATGTCGCAGGCAGCCCTCGGCAGCCGTAGCACCGAGCGGAGCCCGACCGTGAACCCGGAGAACGCGACAGTGAACGTCAGCCGTAAAGCCTCGCCCCAGGAGATCGCCGCGGAGCTTCGTAAGCGCATCAGGGCAAGCGTTCTCAAGCCGGGGGAGCGCCTGCCCACCCAGGCTGAACTCGCCGAGGAGTTCGGCGTGGAACGCGGTGCGGTCCGTCAGGCGTTGGAAGCGCTCCAGGCGGACGGTCTGTTGGATCACCGGGGCAGGGGAAGTCGCGCGCGAGTGGCGGAGCCCGCAGAGGACGTGCAGGGGCCCAGAGCGGCCCTGGTGTCCCTGGGGCCTCATCTGGAGGCGGCGTTCACCGATCCCGAATTTCCCGACGTGCAGATCGACGCACTTTGCTTCACCGCCGAGACGCTCATGCACGGGTTGAACCACATGCGCACGGTCATAGAGGACGGGAAGGTGAGCCCCCGCTCGGTCAGGGTGCGGTGCCTGCTCCCGAGCCCGGACAGCGAACTGACGTTTCCGGTCCCGGTGAGTCAGCCGGAGCACAGGGAGGCGGTGCAGCGGGAGGTGATGCTCCAGATCGATCACCAGATCCGCATCATGCGAGGCGCCTTCCGTTCCCTGCGTGAGGTGCACGGACTGGATGCCGGCGCGGCCTTCCGCCGGATCAGGAACACGCCCCTGACAAAGAGGTACATCCTGAACGGCACGACGGTGCTCGAAGGCCTGTACCACATCGACACCTATCCGAAGGAGGTCCAGGGCGTCGGCCAGATCGACGTCCGTGACGTGCGAGGTCTCAGTTCGCCGCTGTTCGTCCGGCGCGACCCGGCGTTCGTGGCGGAGACCCGGAAATGGTTCGACGCCCTCTGGGAATCGATCGCGGATTCGCCGACACTCGCTTAGTGACTGCTGAGACCGGACAGACCGACGTGATGGAAAGCGAGTTCGAGAGCCTGCAGGAGTTGGTCGCTCAAGCACGGTATGTCCTCTTCGACTTCGACGGTCCGATTTGTCGTCTGTTCCCCGGCAGTTCGGCGGAGGCCATCGCGCGGGACCAGGTGGAATGGCTGAGGAAGCGCGGGCTGTACGCGGTGCTGACCGAGGAGGAGCGGGTGCGCCCGGACCCACACGGCGTGCTGAGCACGGTCGCTCGTCGTCAGCCCCCGGACAGCGACCTGGTGGTCGAACTCGAAGAGCAGCTCACCCAGCACGAGTTGAAGGCCATACGCGATGCCATGCCCACAGCCTGGGCGGACCCGCTGATCCGTACCTGGGTCGCCGTCGGCGTGCGACTCGCCATAGCGACCAACAACTCGGCCCGTACGGTGCACTCCTACTTGAACGGGAGAGGGCTCATTGCCTGTTTCGCCCCGCACATATACGGCCGGACACAGGATCTGAGCCTGCTCAAGCCGCATCCCGAAACCCTTAATCGGGCGTTGCGAGCGATGGGGGCGCCTCCGGAGAGCTCGCTGATGATCGGTGACACCGTCTCGGATCACGCCGCCGCGCAATCCGCGGGTGTCCCCTTCCTGGGCTACGCGCGTACGTCCGCCAGGGAGCAGCAGTTGCGTAAGGCTGGGGCCCAGAACGTCCTGCGCTCGTTGGAGCCGCTGCTGTCTGTTGTGCGTGAGCATTCCTGATCTCCGTCAGGCCGATCCCGAAGGTGTCCGGCTAGGCCTGGGTCATGAGGAGGAGCAGGAGGACGGCGCCCGTGGCGGCGCACGTGGTGTTGGCCGCTTTCAGCCCAATTACCAGGAGCAGAAAACCTACGGCCCCCAAGGCGCCGTACGCGCCCTGCACTGTCGTTTCCACGACGATCAAGGTCACACCCCCCAGCAGCTCCAGCTCCTCCTTGGCCTTCATGGCGCCCCCCGTTCTGTCAACTTGCCTGTCAATTGGACTGCTTAGCCTGGCAAGTTGACTGTTCCCTGGATGCTTGATCGGCTAACTGCCCGTCCAAAGAAGAGGTTTATTGGCTCGTGGTGGTGTCATCGAACCCGCAAGGCGGTAGGTTCGGTATGTGACTGTTCCGGAGAGGCGCGAAGGTGGCGGGCGGAAGTACAGCCGCGTGTACAACGCCCTTTGGCTGAGGCTGGTGGACGGGACGTACCGGGTCGGCGACGTGCTGCCGACGCAGCGTGACCTCGAGATCGACTTCCAGGTTTCCAGGGACGTCGTGCAGAGGGCGCTCAAGGACCTCGCCCAAGAGGGCTGGATCGTTTCCAAGCGGGGCAGCGGGAGCAGGGTCGTCAAACGGCCCGTGGACGGTGCCGTGCAGGGCGATGACGCGCAGGTGCGGCCCACGCTCTACGAGTACATCGGCGAGGCCTTCAAGGAGTCCGAGGTGTCACTGGAAGTGGTGGCGCTGACTGCGGAGTCCTTCATCGGGCACTTCAACTCGCAGACGGAACTGGTCGAGGCGGGACGGCTCACTCCGCAGCGCGTGAGTGTGCGGATGCTGCTCCCGTCCGAGGAGGCGGACCTGGAGTATCCCCGGGCTCTGGATCCGCAGGACGACCGCGTCCGTCAGCGGTGGCGGAACAGGGTGCGCCGACACGCGGCGGAGATGGGGGACTTCTGTGACCGGTTGAGGGCGAAGGGGGTCGAAACCGATCTCGAGATCCGCAGAAGGCCGTGGACCCCGCAGTTCAAGCTGATTCTCCTCAACGACACCGACGCCCTGGTGGGCCTCTACTCCCCGGTCGTGGGCCCCATCAGGCTCGACGACGGCACGAGCGTCAACGGGGCCATAGATGTCAAGGGCGTGGGGGTCAACCTCCACCACTACAAGAGGCGTGTCGAGGGGCCCGAGGACGACTCGCAGTACGGCGACTACCGAGAGTGGTTCGACAGTCGCTGGAATCTGAGCGCCCGGTAGCGGCTGATCGCGGCTGAAATCCGCAGGTGGTGACGCCCTCCTTCAATCCCGACAGGAAAGGTGTCCAAATAGTGGCTATCGGTGAGAAGGATCACACGAACCGCTACTCTCTGCGCCCATGTCGTCCCCTCTGCCCCGCGGAGCGCACCAGGCACTGGTTCGCCTCTTCGCGGAGCTGCAACGGCGTCGCTCCGGCGGCGAAGTGGTCATCGGCCACCACAACAGAAACCACATTTTGCCCCTTGGGCAACCGCTCGCGTATTTGCTGGGTATGGATTCCGGACAGATCCGTGCCAAGTTCCGGGTGCCCGTCGAAACGGTGGAGGTCGTACCGCGGCTGTGGAGCGAGTCGGAGGTACTACGGGCGATGAGTCCGCGGGTGGGTGAGGTTCCGCGCTGTCTGGCGGACTTCGGAGCCTGGTCGCTGCAGGCCTACCTCGCGGGGCAGGCGCTGGCCGACGAGACGCCGAAAGGGCCGGTCGGCGTCGGCCGGCTGTCGGCGCTGGCGGAGTTCTTCGCCCGCCTTGTCGGTGTGCCGCACGACGCTCTGCCGCATCCTCCGTCCGATTGGCCCGGAAGTGGTGACAGCATCGGCTTCCTGCACCGCCTGGCGCGGTTCACGGAGCACCAGGTTCACCTGGCCAATCGGCCGCGTTTCGGGCGGTTGTTCGATGCGGTGGGCGTGCCGCGCGACATGGTGAGCCAGTTTCTGCGGTCCGTACCCGAACTCACACCACGGCCGTTCGCGTTTCTGCACACGGACGTCCATCGGGCCAATGTGGTGGTGACGCCGACGGACGAGGGCGAGCAGCTCTCCGTCATCGACTGGGAACTGACGCTCTACGGGGATCCACTCCACGACCTCGCGACCCATCTCGTCCGAATGGACTACGACCGCAGCGAGCACGAGCTCATGGTCGGACTGTGGACCGACGCGATGCGGGAGGCGGGCCACGGGGACAAGACGGCGGGCATCGACCAGGATCTCGACCACTACTTGGGCTTCGAATACGTGCAGTCCGTGTTCCCCGACGTGATGCGGGCGGCGCTCGCCCTGCCTGACGATCCCGCGGCCGAGGACTTCGCGCAGGCGGCGGAGCGGGTGTGCGGTGCCCTGGGAAGAGCCTGGGCGCCGCTCGGGCTGAAGGGCGAACCCGTGGACGAGTCGACGGCCGCCGAGGCGGTGCGCGAGTGGCACGAGAAGGACCGCGCGGACGCAACCGACCGGGGTTTCTTCGGTCGGGCCGACCGGGCGCGTCCCGCGCGGGCCGTCGGCCGGCGGTGTCCGGACGCCGATCACCCCAGAGGAACCGCCCGGAGACTGCGCAGGCCGCAGGTGCAGGAATCGGCCGTCGATGTCGGGGAGCTACTGGTGGAAGGCCTGGAGAGGCATGGCTGTTGAGGTCGACGCGGTAAGGGGTGGCGGAGCACTGCTCTCGGGGGTCCGCGGGGTTCTGTTCGACTTCGACGGTCCGGTCTGCCGGCTCTTTCCGAACGGGTCGTCGCTGCCCGTCGCCGACGAACTCAGGGCGCTGCTGGCGAGGGCGGGCGCCAAGCAACTGCTGACGGCACGCGAGGAACAGGGCAAGGACCCCCATGCGGTCCTGCGAGCCGTGCACCGGGCGAGCCCGGAGCGCGAGGATCTGGTCGACGCGCTGGAGGAGCACGTGAGTGTGAGGGAGGTGGCCGCCGCCCACAAGGCGTGGCCCACGCCCGGCGCGGCCGAGTTGATCCGGCGACTCTCCCAGCGTGGACTGCGGCTCGCCGTGGTCACCAACAACTCGGCCCGGGCGGCCTCCTCCTACCTCGAATCCCACGGTCTGCAGGGCTGTTTCGACGTGGTGCACGGACGTACCCGCGACCTCGACCTCATGAAACCGCATCCCGACGTCGTCGTCCGTGCCTTGCGGAGCCTGGGGCTGCGCCGCGAGGAAGCCGTGATGATCGGCGACTCGCCGGCCGACGTGAACGCGGCCCGGCGGGCGGGAGTCCGCTTCATCGGGTTCGGGCGCAACAGCCACAAGGAGTCGGAATTGCGCGGTGCAGGGGCCCCGGTGGTGCTCAACTCGTATGCTGTTTGGCTTGATGAGAGGTGACGACGCGGCACCTGATACCGCTGGACGCGCCCGTCGGCGTGCGAGCGAGGTGGCCGGGGGCCAGCCCCTGCTTGGTCCCCTTGAGGGCTACCACCATGAGATGTACGCCTTCCTCCTGCCGCCGAACGGGTCGGACACCGGCCGGGGCCGGTGGAAGGTGCGGGAACCGCGGCCGAACCTGATCTGGTTCGACCGGCGGAGTTTCGCGGACGAGGAGGAACTCCTGCATGCCCTGGCCGGCCGGGTCGGAGGCGTTCCGGAGGTGATCCGCGTCGGGTCGGTGGTCCTCCAGAGATACATCGAGGGCGAGACGCTCGGCTCCCGGTTCCAGCCGGGCACTCGGGTACCGGCCGCTGTCGTGTCGCAGCTCCTGGAACTGGTGGCGGAGCTGGCCGCGATACGCCCCGACTCCCTGCCCGTCCGGTGTCTGGCCGAGGAGAACGTCGACGGTGACAGCCAGGGCTTCATCGAGCGACTGGTGCTCTTCGCCGAGGAGGGCGTGTACGCCCGCAATGAGCACAGGTTCGGCAGCCTCTTCCGGGACCTCGGAATCGGCGCGGACGCGTTCAGGCGGCTGCGCATGTGTGTGGCGGGAGTCTCCGAGCGTCCGTTCCACCTTCTGCACGGGGATCTGCACCGAGAAAACCTGATCATCGATCCTGGCGCCCGGCTGTGGGCCATCGACTGGGAGCTGGCCGTGTTCGGCGACCCGTTGTACGACCTTGCGACGCACCTGTACCTGATGCGCTACCCCGAGTACCAGCACCGCCACGTCGCCGAACGCTGGGCGCGGTCGATCGAGTCCACGCTCGCGGGTGCCTCCCGCGGCTGGCAGGCCGATCTGCCGCGCATCCTCGCCTTCAAGCGGGCGCAGTCCGTCTTCACGGACGTCATCAGAGCGGCGGTCGACCTGGGCAACGGCGCCACGCTCAGAGCCACGGTGCCACGGCTGCGCAGGGTTCTGCGAGCCGGCGCCGAGCCGCTCGGTCTGTCCGCGGTACCGACTCCGTGGGAGACGGCGGTCGCCTTGACGCGCTGGCGCCGGAGCTACGCTGCGCAGTCATGAGTACCGGCAACGTGGGACTGCGCGAGCGCAAGAAGCAGCGGATGTACCAGGTCGTGTCGGACCTCGCGATCCGGCTGTTCCTGGAGAAGGGGTTCGACGCGGTCTCCGTCGCCGAGGTCGCGGCCGCGGCGGAGATCTCGAAGCCGACCCTCTTCCGGTACTTCCCGGCGAAGGAGGACCTCGTGCTGTACCGGTTCGCCGATCACGAGGGGGAGGCCGCGCGGGTGGTGGAGCGGGAGGAGGCGCCGCCTCTCGTGGCGCTGCGGCGGCACTTCCTCGCCGGGCTGGAGCGGGACGACCCCGTCACCGGGCTCAATGACCATCCCCAGGTGCTCGCCTTCCACGCGCTGCTCTACGGGACGCCCGCGCTGGTCGCCCGGCTGTACGGGTACCAGGAGCGGTCGGAGGCCGCGCTGGCCGGGGCGCTCGGCGGTGACCTGGACGCGCGTCTGGCAGCCGGGCAGATCGTGGCCGTACAGCGGATCCTCGCGCTCGAGAACTGGCGGCGGATCGCGGACGGGGAGCGGGTGGCGGACGTGAGGGGGGACGCGGTGGCCGCGGCGGAGCGTGCGTTCGGGGTGCTGGAGGCGGGGTTGCCGCACTTGGCATAAGAGAGGGGCTCGCGCCTTTCGAGTCTCGGTAAAAAAATTAACTCGGTTACGTTATTCCGCTACGCTCGCTGGAATGACGTCACCCGACCCCTCCCTCCGGGACTCCCTCCGCCGCGAACGCGCCCACCACGACCGCTGCCGCGCCGCCCTGACCGCCATGGTCGACGGGGCCGGCGAACACGTCGTCACCGGCGAGGACGTCTCCGCCTCCGGTGCCGACGCCGAGGTCCTCGGGTACCGGCTGCGCAGCCGGGCCAAGGAGATGCGGGAACTGCCCGAAGGGCCTTTGTTCTTCGGGCGGCTGGACTTCGCGGACGGTGAGCACGCCGGGCAGGAGTATCACCTCGGGCGGCTGCGGATCAGCGAGCACCCCGCCGCGCCGCCCCTCGTCGTCGACTGGCGCGCCCCCGTCTCCCGTGCCTTCTACCAGGCGAGCGCCGGTGACCCGCAGGGCGTCGCCGTCCGCCGCCGCTTCGGCTGGGCGCCCGGCAGCCTGGGCGACTCCGCCGACCTCACGGGGCTGGAGGACGAGCACCTCGGCAGGGGAGAGAGCCGGGCGAGCGACATCGTCGCCCGGGAGATCGAGCGTCCCCGCGTCGGCCCCATGCGGGACATCGCCGCGACCATCCAGCCCGAGCAGGACGATCTCGTACGAGGGGACCTGGCCATGTCGGTGTGCGTGCAGGGCGCCCCGGGCACCGGCAAGACCGCGGTCGGCCTGCACCGGGCCGCCTACCTGCTCTACACCCACCCGCAGCGCATCCGGCGCGGCGGACTGCTGATCCTCGGGCCCAACCGCACCTTCCTGTCGTACATCGCGGCGGTGCTGCCCGCCCTGGGCGAGACGGGCGTGAGGCAGTCCACGCTCCTGGAGGAGATCGCCCGGCACCCGGTCGGCGGGGCCGACGACGAGCGGACGGCCGTCGTCAAGCACGACGTCCGGATGGCGCGGGTGCTGCGGCGGGCGCTGTACGCACGGGTGTCGGGGGAGGGGGCGGCCGGGGATCTCGCGGTGCCCGACGGGTCGTCCCGGTGGCGGGTGGCCGCGGGTGAACTCGCGCGGATCCTGGACGGGGTACGGGCGGAGGAGCCGCCGTACGGCGTCGGGCGGGAGCGGGTGCGCAGCCGGGTCGTGCGGAGTGTGCAGCTGCGGGCCGAACGGCGGGCGGGGCCGCAGAGCGCCGCCTGGGTGCAGCGGATCTCGCGGTCGCGGGCGGTCGGGGGGTACGTCGACGCCGTGTGGCCGCGGGTCCGGCCCGAGGAGGTGGTGGCCGAACTCCTCACCGACCGCGAGGTGTTGGCGGCCGCCGCCGACGGGCTGCTGGACGCCGACGAGCAGAAGGCCCTGCTGTGGGCGAGGCCACCGCGCTCGTGGAAGTCGGCCCGCTGGTCGGCCGCCGACCTCGTCCTGCTCGACGAGGTGGCCGGGCTCGTCGAGCATCCGCGGGCCTACGGCCATCTCGTCGTCGACGAGGCGCAGGACCTCTCCCCGATGGAGTGCCGGGCGATCGCCCGCCGGGCTTCCTTCGGCTCGCTCACGGTCCTCGGCGACCTCGCGCAGGGCACCACGCCCTGGGCTGCCCGGTCCTGGCTCACGACCCTGCGCCACCTGGGGAAACCGGACGCGGCCGTCGTACCGCTGACGACCGGCTTCCGCGTGCCGAAGGCCGTGGTGGCCCTCGCCAACCGGCTGCTGGCGAGGCTGGACGTGGACGTCCCGGCGGGGGAGTCGCTGCGCGGGGACGGGGAGTTGCGGATCCGCCCGGTTCCGGCCGGTGACCTGCTCGGCGCGGTCGTGGACGCCGTACGGGACGCGTCGGCGCACGAGGGGTCCGTCGGGGTGATCGCGGCCGACGCGGACGTCGACCGGGTGCGAGGGGCGCTTGACGCGGCCGGGATCCCGGCCGCGGGCCCGGACGCGCCGGCCGCCCGCGTGAGCGTCGTCCCCGCGACCCTCGTCAAGGGCCTCGAGTACGACCATGTCGTCGCCGTCGAGCCCGCCGCCGTCGCGGAGGCGGAGGAGCGGGGGTTGCACCGGCTGTACGTGGTGCTTACGCGGGCCGTGTCCCGGCTGGAGGTGGTGCACGGACGGCCGCTGCCGTTCTAGACGCCCGCCGCTTACCCCTGACGCGTAGGGAAGCGGGAGCTACTTCTCCTCCTCGTACGTCGGATGGGCCTTCAGCCCCGCCGCCGGGCGCTCGGCCTCGCGACGTGGGCGGCGGCCGGGTCCGTGTCCTCCGGGCGGGGCCCTGGCCCACCGCGGCGGCAGGGTCCGTGTCCTCCGGGCGGGGCCCTGGCCCACCGCGGCGGCCGGGTCCGTGTCCTCCGGGCGGGGCCCTGGCCCACCGCGGCGGCCGGGTCCCTGTCCTCCAGGCGGGCCCTGGCCCACCACGACGTCACTCGGAGGCCGGGCACCTGACTTGCTCGCGGCTCGAGGCCGACCCGGCAGTCATGGGGGGCACGGGTAGCGGCCCCGCGCATGACTGCCGCCATCGAGTGTGGCCGGAGCCCTCGGCGGAACCCCTCAGCGACGGCTCAGCAGTTCCGTGACCCGCATGAACCCGTCCGTGCCGTGGCCGAGTGCGATGACTCGGCGGGCCAGTCCCTCGGTCGCGCGCATCACGTTCGCGTCGATGCCGTGGGACTCGGAGGCCCGGACGATGTGCTCCATCGACGACGCAGCCGAGGTGATCGGGTTGAGCTCGCCGGAGAAGGTGCCGCTGTCGACGTCCCGCGCGAACTCCTCGAAGAGCGGCGGGAGGATCGCGGCGATGCCCTGGGCGAAGGGGGCGAGCTCCCGGGCGGTGATGCCCTCCGCCCCTGCCACCGCCAGGGCGTGCGCGTAACCCGCCATCGCCGTCCAGAAGATGTCGAGCAGGGCGATGTCGTAGGAGGCGGCCCGGCCGATGTCCTCACCGAGGTGGGTGTGGGTGCCGCCCAGCGCGTCCAGCACGGCCCGGTGCTCCCGGTAGAGCTCTTCGGGGCCGCTGTGGAGGAACACCGCCTCGGGTGTCCCGATGGTCGTGGTCGGCGTCATGATCGCGCCGTCGAGATAGCGGATGCCGTGGTCGGCCGCCCAGCCGGCCGTGTTCCGGGCGCGGTCGGGGGTGTCGGCGGTCAGGTTCACGACGGTGCGGCCCTTGAGGGCGTCGGTGACCGCCTCGTCCCGCAGGACGGCGTCGGCCGCGTCGTAGTTCACCACGCAGACGACGGTCAGCGCGCTCGCGGCGACCGCCTCCGCCGCCGACCGCGCGTCCACGGCCCCCTGGTCGACGAGCTCCCGGTCCCTCCCCGGCGTGCGGTTCCAGACCGTGACCCGCAGCCCCGCGTCCAGTAACGCGCCGGCGAGGGCACGGCCCATCGGCCCCAGTCCGAGGACGGTGACGGCAGACTGGTCGGTGGACTTGGACATGCTTGAACTCCTTTGAGAACAGTGACGATGCGTAAAAGTGACGATTCGTGAGGAATGGGGCGAGGATGACGCGCGCGCGTGCCCGGGACCTGAACGTGTGTGGAGTGACCGCCGCGATCTCGGTGATCGACGGCAAGTGGAAGACCGCGCTGCTGTGGCTGCTGGAGTCCGGCCCGTACCGGCCGGGTGAGCTGCGGCGACGGCTGCCCGGGCTCAGCGAGAAGGTGCTGACTCAGGCGCTGCGCGAGATGGAGGAGGACGGCTTGGTGCACCGGGAGGTGCACGACGTGCTGCCGCTCAGGACCGAGTACTCCCTGACCGAATTCGGCCGTGAACTCTCCGAGGCACTGGCCCCCCTTTCCGACTGGGGCCACCGTCGCCTGGAGAAGCTGGCGGCCCTTTGACGGCCGACGGCTGTCCGGCCACCACCAGCCTCGTCCGTGCCGCCGGAGCTGCCAAGTACCCACAAAAAAGTGGGTACTTGGCGCCCCGTCTCAGCTACGTCCGGCCCTCGCGGGGGCGTCGGCGCGGGCGGCCCGACCGCCGTGGCTCGCCCGCTGCCCGCGAGGGGGCCGGTCAGGTGCCGACGTAGGCCGCGAGGTGCTCGCCGGTGAGGGTGGAGCGGGCGGCGACGAGCTCGGCGGGCGTGCCCTCGAAGACGATCTCGCCGCCGTCGTGGCCGGCGCCGGGGCCGAGGTCGATGATCCAGTCGGCGTGCGCCATGACCGCCTGGTGGTGCTCGATGACGATGACCGACCTGCCGGAGTCGACGAGCCGGTCGAGCAGGCCGAGCAACTGCTCGACGTCGGCGAGGTGGAGGCCGGTGGTCGGCTCGTCGAGCACGTAGACGAGCCGGTCGCCGCCCTTCTCGGCCATGTGGGTGGCCAGCTTGAGCCGTTGCCGCTCGCCGCCGGACAGCGTAGTGAGCGGCTGGCCGAGGCTGAGGTAGCCGAGCCCGACGTCGGCGAGCCGGTCGAGGATGCGGTGGGCGGCCGGCGTGCGCGCCTCACCGGTGCTGAAGAACTCCTCGGCCTCGGTCACCGACATCGCGAGCACCTCGCTGATGTCGCGGCCGCCGAGGTGGTGGTCGAGGACCGACGCCTCGAACCGCTTGCCCTCGCAGTCCTCGCAGGTGGTGGCCACGCCGGCCATCATCGCCAGGTCGGTGTAGATGACGCCGGCGCCGTTGCAGGTCGGGCAGGCGCCCTCGGAGTTGGCGCTGAACAGGGCCGGCTTCACGCCGTTGACCTTCGCGAACGCCTTGCGGATCGGGTCGAGCAGTCCGGTGTACGTCGCCGGGTTGCTCCGTCGCGAGCCGCGGATCGCGCTCTGGTCGATCGACACCACGCCCTCGCCGGCCGGGATCGACCCGTGGATCAGCGAGCTCTTGCCGGAGCCGGCGACGCCGGTGACGACGGCAAGCACCCCGAGCGGGATGTCGACGTCGACGTCGCGCAGGTTGTTCGCCGACGCGCCGCGGATCTCCAGCGTGCCGGTGGGCTTGCGCACCGTCTCCTTGAGGGAGGCCCGGTCGTCGAAATGGCGGCCTGTGATGGTGCCGCTGGTCCGCAGCCCTTCGACGGTGCCCTCGAAGCAGACGGTGCCGCCTCCCGTACCGGCACCGGGACCGAGGTCGACGACGTGGTCGGCGATCGCGATCGTCTCCGGCTTGTGCTCCACGACGAGCACCGTGTTGCCCTTGTCCCGCAGCCGCAGCAGCAGGTTGTTCATCCGCTGGATGTCATGCGGGTGCAGCCCGATGGTGGGCTCGTCGAAGACGTAGGTGACGTCGGTGAGCGAGGAGCCGAGATGGCGGATCATCTTGACGCGCTGCGCCTCGCCGCCCGACAGCGTGCCCGACGGCCGCTCCAGCGAGAGATAGCCGAGACCGATCTCCACGAACGAGTCGAGGCTGTGCTGCAGCGCGGCGATCAGCGGCGCCACCGACGGCTCGTCGAGATCGCGCAGCCAGGCGGCCAGGTCCCTGATCTCCATCGCACAGGCGTCGGCGATGGAGATCTTCCCGATCTTCGAGGACCGGGCCCCCTCGCTGAGCCGGGTGCCGTCGCACTCCGGGCACACGGCGAACGTCGTCGCCCGCTCCACGAACGCGCGGATGTGCGGCTGCAGCGCTTCGATGTCCTTGGACAGCATCGACTTCTGGATCTTCGGGATCAGACCCTCGTACGTCAGGTTGATGCCGTCGACCTTGATCTTGGTCGGCTCCTTGTGGAGGAGGTCGTGCAGCTGCCTCTTCGTGTACGTGCGGATCGGCTTGTCCGGGTCGAAGAAACCGCAGCCGGCGAAGATGCGGCCGTACCAGCCGTCCATGCTGTAGCCGGGGATCGTGAGCGCACCCTCGTTGAGCGACTTGGAGTCGTCGTAGAGCTGGGTGAGGTCGATGTCGGAGACCGTGCCCCGGCCCTCGCAGCGTGTACACATGCCGCCGGTGCGGTTGTACGTCGCCTTCACCGCCTTCTTGGCGCCGCGCTCGACGGTGATGGCGCCGCTCGCCCGGACCGAGGCGGTGTTGAAGGAGTACGCGCTGGGCGGGCCGATGTGCGGCTTCCCGAGCCGGCTGAAGAGGATGCGCAGCAGGGCGTTGACGTCGGTGGCGGTGCCGACCGTGGAGCGGGGGTCGGCGCCCATCCGCTGCTGGTCGACGATGATCGCCGTCGTCAGCCCTTCGAGTACGTCGACCTCGGGACGCGCCAGCGTCGGCATGAAGCCCTGCACGAAGGTGCTGTAGGTCTCGTTGATCATCCGCTGCGACTCCGCGGCGAGCGTGCTGAAGACCAGAGAGCTCTTGCCCGAGCCGGAGACGCCGGTGAACACCGTCAGCCGGCGCTTCGGGATCTCGAGGCTGACGTCCTTGAGGTTGTTCACGCGCGCGCCCCGCACGCGGATCAGATCGTGGCTGTCGGCGACGTGCAGCGCCGGCGGCTGCGTGTCCGTCCTCGTGACCGTGCTCATCGATCCTCCATCTGTCGGGCGGGGCGTCTGCGCGGTCTCTGGCGGGTGCGATCGCCGGTGTGGTGGCCGGCCTGCCGCAGGCTCACTCGGCGGGGCGCTGGTTGAAGCGCAGCATGTTGCCCGCGGGGTCGCGGAAGGCACAGTCGCGCACCCCGTACGGCTGGTCGAACGGTTCCTGCAGCACCTCGGCGCCCGAGGCCTGGATGCGCTCGAATGTAGCGTCGCAGTCGTCGGTCGAGAAGATGACGCCCCGCAGCATGCCCTTGGCCAGCAGCTCCGCCATGGCCTGCCGGTCCGCAGGCGAGGCGTTCGGGTCCGCGAGCGGCGGCTCGAGGACGATCTCCACGTCGGGCTGCGACGGCGAGCCGAGGGTCACCCAGCGCATTCCCTCGAACCCGACGTCGTTGCGGACCTCGAGTCCGAGCACGTCCCGATAGAAGGCGAGCGCCTCGTCGTGGTCGTCGACGGCGATGAAGCATTGTGAAAGTTTGACGTCCATGCGGCCACGCTACGGGCGGGCGGCGTCCTTCGCTTCTTCGTTTCTGACAGGTTCCGCGATGCCCGCCGGTTCCGCGTTGTCGACCGTTTCCACGGTGCCCTGCGGATCCGCGTTCTTGCCCGTTTCCGCGGTTCCCACCGGTTCGGCGTTCGTGAAAGTTTCCGCGTTCCCTGCCGGTGCCGCGTGTCTGACCGCTGCCGGCTTCCTGGCCGCTTCCGCGTTCCTGACCGGTCGCGTGAAGATCTTGGCGACGCAGGCCGGGATGGCCGCGCCCTGGTCGTGCCGGCGCGCCCGGTACGCGCTCGGGCTCTCGCCCACCAGCTCGGTGAACCGCGAGCTGAACGACCCGAGCGAGGTGCACCCGACGGCGAAGCAGACCTCGGTGACCGACAGGTCGCCGCGCCGCAGCAGTGCCTTGGCCCGCTCGATCCTGCGCGTCATCAGATAGCTGTACGGGGTCTCCCCGAAGGCGGCGCGGAAGCTGCGGGAGAAGTGGCCGGCCGACATGTGGGCCGCGCGGGCGAGTGCGGGGACGTCGAGGGGCTCCGCGTAGTCGCGGTCCATCTGGTCGCGGGCCCGGCGGAGCCGAGCCAGGTCCACAAGCGTCACCGGACCAGCATCGCACGGCCGGTGCGCCCACTCCTTGCCATGCTCAACGTATAGCGCAGCTGAGGGCTTGCGGCAAGGCCCGGGTCGTGCCGCAGAATCGTCGGCCAGGGCCAGGACCTGCGGAAACGTCGGCTTGGCGTCGTATCTCTCGGCACATGGGGGCGCTTTGATGATGGACGTGATCGTGGTCGGCGGCGGACCGACCGGCTTGATGCTGGCCAGTGAGCTGCGGCTGGCCGATGTGCGGGTGGTCGTGCTGGAGAAGCTGACCGAGCCGACCGAGCAGTCCCGTGGCCAGGGCCTGCACGCGCGCAGTGTCGAGATCATGGACCAGCGCGGCCTGCTGGACCGGTTCCTCGCGGTCAGTGAGAAGTTCCAGGTAGGCGGTCTCTTCGGCGGCATCGCCAAGCCGTGGCCCGACCGTCTGGACACGTCACACCCGTACGGCCTCGCCACCCCGCAGCCGGTCACGGAGCGGCTCCTCAACGAACGCGCCCTCGAACTCGGCACCGACATCCGGCGCGGCTGCGAGGTGGTCGGGCTGAGCCAGGCCGAGGACGGGGTGACCGTCGAGCTGGCCGACGGCACGCACCTGCGCTCGCGCTACCTCGTCGGCTGCGACGGCGGACGCAGTGTGGTGCGCAAGCTGATAGGCGTCGGTTTCCCCGGCGAGCCCGCCAAGGTCGAGACCCTGCTGGGCGACATGAAGGCGACCGAGGATCCGGCCACGATCGCCGCCGTCGTCGAGGAAGTCCGCAAGACCCAGCTGCGGTTCGGTGTCGTCCCCCAGGGGGAGGGGGCGTACCGCGTCGTCGTACCCGCCGAGGGTGTGGCCGAGGACCGTGGGACCGCGCCGACCCTGGAGGACTTCAAGAAGCGGTTGCGGGCGGTCGCGGGCACCGACTTCGGCGTGCACTCGCCGCGCTGGCTGTCCCGGTTCGGCGACGCCACCCGACAGGCCGAGCGCTACCGGGTCGGCCGGGTGCTGCTGGCCGGCGACGCGGCGCACATCCACCCGCCGACGGGTGGACAGGGGCTCAACCTCGGCGTGCAGGACGCGTTCAACCTCGGCTGGAAGCTGGCCGCCGCGGTCAACGGCTGGGCACCGGAGGGACTGCTGGACAGCTACCACGCCGAACGGCACCCGGTGGGCGCCCGCGTACTGGACAACACCCGCGCGCAGATCACGCTCCTGGGAACCGATCCGGGCGCGACCGCGCTGCGCGAGCTGTTCACGACGCTGATGGACTTCGAGGAGGTGAACCGGTACGTGACCGGGATGATCACCGCGGTCGGGGTCCGCTACGACTTCGGCGAGGGCCATGACCTGCTCGGCCGGCGGCTGCGCGACGTGAGGCTGAAGCAGGGGCGCCTCTACGAGTTGATGCACGGCGCCCGCGGCCTGCTGCTCGACGGGACCGGCCGGCTCTCGGTGGCGGGCTGGGGGGATCGGGTCGACCACGTCGTCGACTTCAGCGAGGAACTGGACGTGCCCGCGGTGCTGCTGCGACCGGACGGCCACGTGGCGTGGGTCGGTGAGGACCAGCAGGATCTGCTCAGCCGCCTGCCCCAGTGGTTCGGCGCTGCGGCCGGCTGAGCGCGCGGTCGGGGAGGGCGGCAGGCGGGGCGGCGTGACCCCGCACCGTGACCTCGCTACCGTGGCGCCGGGTCGTGGCCCCACATCCTGACCCCGCGGCGTGGCGCGGCACACTTTTGCAAGCAGGTGCTTGCAATAGTTAGCGGGAGTGGGGCAAGGTGGAGGCATGGCAACGCTCAACGTCGGCAATCTCGGTGAGTACCTGCGCGAGCAGCGGCGCAACGCGCAGCTGTCGCTCAGGCAGCTCGCCGATGCCGCCGGGGTGTCCAATCCGTATCTGAGCCAGATCGAGCGCGGACTGCGCAAGCCGAGCGCGGAGGTGCTGCAGCAGGTCGCCAAGGCGCTGCGGATCTCCGCCGAGACGCTGTATGTGCGGGCCGGGATCCTCGACGCCGAGCGGGAGCTCGACGAGGTGGAGACGCGTGCCGTCATCCTCGCCGATCCCACGCTGAACGAGCGGCAGAAGCAGGTGCTGCTCCAGATCTACGAGTCCTTCCGCAAGGAGAACGGATTCGGGATCGACGCGGCGGGTGACGAGACGGAGACGCCCGACGCGGCCGTCACCGGTGCACGGACCGACGGAGCCATAGACGCCCAGGACGGCGAGACCGCCGTACGGGAAACCCGCGCGGAAGGTGGGCGCAAGCCCGCCGCACGCCGTACCCGCACCACCCGCACGACCGGCGGCAATGACGCCGACCCGCAGCAGACGGCCAGTTGAGCCGGACCAGGGCACCGGCCGCCTGACTGCGGACCACAAAACCCTCAGCCGAAAGCGAATCCGGGAGGACCATCACCATGGCCATCACCGACGACCTGCGCAAGACCTTCAGCGACCCGACTCCGCTCTACTTCGCCGCCGGCACCGCCGACCTGGCTCTGCAGCAGGCCAAGAAGGTGCCCGGCCTGGTGGAGCAGCTGCGCGCCGAGGCCCCCGCGCGGATCGACGCCGTGCGCAACACCGACCCGAAGACCGTGCAGGAGAAGGCCCAGGCGCGCGCCAAGGAGGCCAGCGCCAAGGCCAAGGAGGCTCAGGAGAGCATCCAGACCAAGGTCGGCGAGTTCATCGGCACCCTCGACGGTGACCTGAAGAAGATCGGCAGCACCCTCGACGCGGACCTGAAGAAGCTGGGCGAGACCGCCCAGGACTTCGCCCTCCGCAGCGTCGGCGTCGCCGCCGAGTACGCCGTCAAGGCCCGCGAGACCTACGAGAAGGTCGCCGAGCACGGCGAGCAGACCGTGAAGACCTGGCGCGGCGAGGCCGCCGAGGAGATCGAGGAACTGGCGATCGCCGTCGAGCCGAAGGCCGAGCCGGCGTCGGAGCCGGTCCAGGTCAAGGCGGTGCCGACGCCCGCCGAGATCAAGCCCGAGCCCGCCGCGGAGAAGAAGACCGCGGCCAAGAAGGCCCCGGCCGCCCGCAAGACCACCGCCAAGAAGACCACGCCGCCCGCGAAGTAGCTCATCGCGGCAGGGATCACGGGTCGGGCACTCTCGGAGTGCCCGGCCCGTTGTGCGGGTAAGGCGCATGCGGGAACGGGTACGGTGACCGCGTGACGACGAGCCGAGTCTGGTGGTGGACGTAGTGCTGATGCAGGGGTTCGCAGGCTTCATGTGGCTGCTGAGCATGGCGTTGATCGTGTTCAGCGGCTTCGCGCTGATCGACGCCGCCACGCGCCGCGAGGACGCCTATCGTGCGGCCGACAAGAAGACCAAGCCGTTCTGGCTGATCGTCCTCGCCCTGGCCTTCGTGGTGAACCTGATCTTCAACATCCTGTCGTTCCTGCCGATCATCGGCCTCATCGCGACGATCGTGTACATGGTCGACGTACGGCCCGCCCTGCGCGGTCTGCCGGGCGGCGGCCGCAGCCGACGGGGCGGCTCCAGCAGCGACGGCCCCTACGGCCCGTACAACGGCGGACGCTGACCCCGCAGGGCCCCTACGGCATCCGGTCCAGCAGCACGACCGCCACGTCGTCCGTCAGTTCGCCCCCGTTGAGGTCGCGGACCTCGTTCACCGCCGCCCGCAGCAACTGCTCGCCGCGCAGGCCCTCGGAGAGCTGGCGCCGGACCATCCTCACCATGCCGTCCTGGCCGAGCCGCTCGCCGCTGTCGCCGACGCGGCCCTCGATCAGACCGTCGGTGTAGAGCATCAGGCTCCACTCGGCACCCAGCTCCACCTGCATCCGCGGCCAGCGGGCGCCCGGCAGCAGACCGAGGGCGGGGCCGTTGTTGTCGTACGGCAGCAGTTGTGCCGGCCGGCCCGGGCGGGCGACCAGCGGGGACGGGTGGCCGGCCAGGCAGAGGCCGGCGCGGCGGCCGTCGGGCGCGATGTCGACCGTGCACAGCGTCGCGAAGATCTCCTCGTCGGAGCGCTCGTGCTCCAGGACCTGCTGGAGCGTGCCGAGCAACTGGTCGCCGCACAGGCCCGCCAGTGTCAGCGCGCGCCAGGCGATGCGCAGCTCCACGCCGAGCGCAGCCTCGTCCGGGCCGTGGCCGCAGACGTCGCCGATCATGGCGTGGACGGTGCCGTCCGGAGTGCGGACGGTGTCGTAGAAGTCGCCGCCGAGCAGCGCGCGCGAGCGGCCGGGGCGGTAGCGGGCGGCGAAGCGGAGCGAGGAGCCCTCGAGCAGGGGGGTGGGCAGCAGGCCGCGTTCCAGACGGCGGTTCTCCTGCGCGCGCATCCGGCCCTCGGCGAGCCGTCGCTCGGCCGTGTCCGAACGTTTCCGCTCCACCGCGTACCGGATCGCCCGGCTCAGCAGCCGGCTGTCCAGCTCGTCGCGGAAGAGATAGTCCTGGGCGCCGACGCGCACCGCCTCGGTGCCGCGCTGGGCGTCGCCGGACGTGGTGAGCGCGATCACGGCGTGCCGGGGCGCGAGCTCCAGCACGTGCTTGAGCACGGCGAGCTCCTCGTCGTCGCCGGGGCGGCCCGTGGCGGGCAGCGCGAGGTCGAGCAGGATGCACTGGACGTCGTCGGTGAGCAGCCGCGCGGCCTCGGTGAGGTTGCGGGCGGTGCGGACGCGGATGGGCTTGCCGGCGGAGTCGAGCAGCTCGGGCACGACGGTGGAACCGCCGGGGTCGTCCTCGATCACCAGGAGGGTGAGAGGAGAGCCGGAGGTGCCGTGCGAGTCGCTGGCACCGGCGCTTGCGGCGGTCACGCCGTTCGTGTGGGTGGCAGCGGTACGTCCGGTGTCCCCGGCCGTCGTGTTCCCGGTCGGGTCCGCCTGGCGCGGGGCCCCTGCCTTGGAGGGGCCGCCGCCTGGGGACGCGGCCTGCGCCTGACCACTCTCCACGGCCGGGATCGCTCTCTGCCGCGGTACGGGTACGGGCATCGTGTTGGGTTCCTTCCCTCCCCCCGAGGGCACGGCAGGGCGAGGGGCCTCGACCTACCGACGGGGACCATAGCGGTAGTCGGCACCGCAACGGAATGGCGTGAGACACGCCGTGTGGCCGCTCGCCGCTGTCATATGCCGCGATCCCTACCGCAGTTGGACAGGCCGGTCCCGGACCGGGGATGACGAACGTCACGTCCGTAGGGCGTTTGGGGGAGTGTTGAGGGTGGGCCAGGTCACGTGGCGCGGGTCACGGGCCACCGGGCGGCGGCACTCAGGCGCCGCACCGCCGCGCGTCCGTCCCTCGCGGAGCCGCCCCGCACCCCCGCACACCTCAGGCCCCCGGCCGCACCACCCCGAGTATCGGCATCGACCCCGCCCCCGCGAGCGTCACGGTCCGGCCCGGTCGCGGGGCGTGGACGATGGTGCCGTCGCCCACGTACAGGGCGACATGGCTGGCGTCGTCGAAGTAGATGATCAGGTCGCCGGGGCGCATGTCCTTGACGTCGACCCGGCTGAGCTGCTGCCACTGTTGCTGCGAGGTGCGCGGGATGGGGCTGCCGGCGCTCGCCCAGGCCTGTGAGGTCAGGCCGGAGCAGTCGTAGGTCTTCGGGCCCTCGGCGCCCCATTCGTACGGTTTGCCGATCTGCGCGGTCGCGTACTCCACCGCTTTCTTGCCCTGTTCGGTCGCCTTGCCGCTGATCTCGTCGAGGACGCCGGAGTCGAGCCAGGCGGTCTGTGCCTTGAGCGCGGCCTGCTTCTCCAGCTCGGCAAGGCGTTTCTTCTCGCTCTCCTCCAGCTGGGACTCGAGTTCCTCGGCGGTCGCGATCCGCTTCTCGATCTTCTTCTTGGCCGAGGCCTTGGCCTTGCGGCCCGCCTCCAGCTTCTTCCACTGGGCGGAGGCGTCCTCGGCGTACTGCTCCAAGTCCTGCTGGGTGCGGGTCATCGCCGCGATCAGGCCCTTGGTGGCGTGCTGGCCCTGGAGCACCCGGCCCGCGCCGTCGAGGAACTCCTGCGGGTCGTCGCTGAGCATCAGGTGGGCCTCGTCCGGCAGTCCGCCGCTGCGGTACTGGGCCCGGGCCGCGGCGCCGGCGCGGTCCTTCAACTCGGCCAGTTCTTCCTTGCCCTGGACGATCTTCTTCGCCAGTTCCACGAGCTCGGCGGACTGCTTCTGGGCCTTCTCCTCGGCCGCGTTGTACGCGTCCGTGGCGGCGGCCGCCTCGCGGTAGAGCTTGTCGAGCCTCTCGCGTACGGCCTCAAGGTCCTTGGTGGGCATGGCGGTCGAGGACGCGCTCGCACCGGCTGTCGGTGTCGGTGTCGGTGCCGGGCTCGCGAACGCCGTGCCCGGTGCCGCCAGCACGGTGACCGCGCAGACCACGGTCACGCCCGACGCGATCAGGCCACGCTTGCCCGTCCCCATACCCCTGCCCCCACAACTGATTAACCGTCAGTAACTTACGGATGTCTGGGGGATCGTGCCACGTACCCACGCAAAGCGACAGAGGTCGCCGCACGCGTCGACAGACCCAGTGCTTCCCCCCTTCCCACCCCTCCACCCCCGGCGTGAACGATCTCCCCGCCGGTGTGACGAACGACTCACCGAGATCGTTCCCCGTGGCGGGAGCGCAGAGGGCAGGTGGCGGGAGCGCGAAGAGCTCACACCCGCGGCGCCAACGCCCCCCACGGCACTGTCACTTCCCCCTGCCGCCACCGCACCGGCCCGTCCGTCACCGGCCAGTCGGCGCCGAGGTCCCGCACCGCCCGGATCCACCGCTGGCGGGCGCCGTACGACGCGTAGGGCGCGGCAGCGGCCCACGCGCGGTCGAAGTCACGCAGGAAGGCGTGCACCGGCTCGCCCGGCACATTGCGGTGGATGAGCGCCTTCGGCAGCCGCTCGGCGAGGTCCGAGGGCCGCTCCAGCGAGCCCAGCCGGGTCGCGAAGGTGACCGTGCGCGGCCCCTCCGGGCCGAGCGCGACCCACACGTGCCGGCGCCCGATCTCGTCGCAGGTCCCCTCGACGAGCAGTCCGCCGCGGGAGCTTCCGGCCGCGGGGGCGAGGCGGGAACACAGCCGCTCCCAGACGGCGGCCACCTCGCCTTCGTCGTACTGCCGCAGGACGTTGGCGGCACGGACGAGATGGAACCGCCCGGGGACCGGGATCTCGAAGCCGCCGTGCCGGAAGACGAGTCCGTCACGCTCGTACGGCTTCGCCGCCGCGACCCGCGCCGGTTCTATCTCGACGCCCACCACGCCCGCGCGTGGCGCGACCGTACGGAGGCGGTGCAGCAGTTCCACGGCCGTCCAGGGAGCGGCGCCGTACCCGAGGTCGACGGCGACGGGGTCCGCCGCCCGGCGCAGCTCGGCGCCGTGCGTCGCCGCGATCCAGCGGTCCATGCGCCGCAGCCGGTTGGGGTTGGTCGTCCCGCGCGTCACCGTGCCCACGGGGCGGGTGGCGGCGCGGGGAGTCATGCGTACGAGGGTATGCGGGCATTCGGAGTGGTAGGCGGCACGCCCCCTGGTGGCGCTACGCAGCCCGACCTCGAACGGTTGAGCGATCCCCGGTAATGATTCGGCAAATCCCGGCCCGGAGGAAATGGAGTGGGCCCCTCCGGCGTTGCATCACCTTGGAGGGCGCCCCACACCCTCCGTCAGGCATGCCCGCAGCGAGGAGGAACGCCCCGTGAGCCAGTACGTCAGCAGGCTCGGGCGGCGCTCGTCGGCCGCACCCTCCCGGCTCCGCCTGCACCGCAGGCCCCGCCGGGTCGCCATGCTCTCCGTGCACACCTCACCGCTCCACCAGCCGGGCACCGGGGACGCGGGCGGCATGAACGTGTACATCGTGGAGCTCGCGCAGCGCCTCGCCGCGATCAACATCGAGGTGGAGATCTTCACGCGGTCCACGACCGCCGCCCTGCCGCCGACCGTGGAACTCGCGCCGGGCGTCCTGGTCCGGCACATCGACGCCGGCCCCTACGAGGGCCTCGCCAAGGAGGAGCTCCCCGCCCAGCTGTGCGCCTTCACGCACGGTGTGATGCAGGCGTGGGCCGGCCACCGCCCCGGCCACTACGACCTCGTCCACTCCCACTACTGGCTCTCCGGACACGTCGGCTGGCTCGCCGCGCAACGCTGGGGCGCCCCCCTGGTGCACGCCATGCACACCATGGCCAAGGTCAAGAACGCCAACCTGGCCGACGGCGACACCCCCGAACCCGCCGCCCGTGTGATCGGCGAGACCCAGATCGTCGCCGCCGCCGACCGCCTGATCGCGAACACGGCCGAGGAGGCCGAGCAACTCGTACGGCACTACGCGGCCGAGCGCGACAAGGTCGCCGTCGTCCACCCCGGCGTGAACCTCGACCGCTTCCGCCCCGCCGACGGCCGCGCCGCCGCCCGCGCCCGCCTGGACCTCCCGCAGGACGCCCTGATCCCGCTCTTCGCGGGCCGCATCCAGCCCCTCAAGGCCCCGGACGTCCTCCTGCGGGCGGTGGCCGTGCTGCTGGAGGAGCGCCCCGAGCTGCGCTCCCGCCTCCTCGTGCCGGTCGTCGGCGGCCTCAGCGGCAGCGGCCTCGCCAAGCCGGAGGGTCTGCAGAAGCTGGCCGCACGCCTCGGCATCGCCGACGTCGTACGGTTCCACCCGCCCGTCGGCCAGGAGCAGCTCGCCGACTGGTTCCGGGCCGCGTCCGTACTCGTGATGCCGTCCTACAGCGAGTCGTTCGGCCTGGTCGCCATAGAGGCCCAGGCGGCCGGCACGCCGGTGATCGCGGCCGCGGTCGGCGGGCTGCCGGTGGCCGTGAACGACGGGCGGACGGGGATCCTCGTACAGGGTCACAACCCCGCCGACTACGCGCGCGTGCTGGCCGGCTTCGCCGACGACCCGCACCTGTCCCCCCGGATGGGTGCGGCCGCCGCCCGGCACGCCCAGTCCTTCGGCTGGGACACCGCGGCCGCCGCGACGGCGGAGGTCTACACGGCCGCGGCCGTGGCCCATCGACGTCGCGTACGCTCCCACCATGGCTGATGCACAGAAGGCAGCACAGGTCATCGAGGGCGTGCTGAAGGACGCCGAACTCGAATGGGAGAGCCCCGCACCCGGCAACTTCGTCGTGAAGCTCCCCGGCACCCGCAAGCTGTCGACGACGGTGTCCCTGCTCGTGGGTCGCCACTCTCTCTCGCTGAACGCCTTCGTCATCCGCCACCCCGACGAGAACGAGTCCGGCGTCCACCGCTGGCTCCTCGAACGCAACCTCAAGCTGTACGGCGTGAGTTACGCCGTCGACTCCCTCGGCGACGTCTACGTCACCGGCAAACTGCCCCTGCCCGCGGTCACCGCCGAGGAGATCGACCGCATCCTCGGCCAGGTCCTGGAAGCGGCCGACGGCAGCTTCAACACCCTCCTGGAGCTCGGTTTCGCGAGCGCCATCCGCAAGGAGTACGAGTGGCGGGTGTCCCGGGGCGAGCCGACCCGCAACCTGGACGCGTTCGCGCATCTGACGCAGCGCCCCGCCGACTGACCCCGGGTCCCGGGCGTCGTTCTAGGACTCGGGCGTGCCTGACTTGTCGAGCTCGTCGGCGAAGGCGCGGAGGGCGTCCGCCAGTTCCTTCTTGGTGGGCAACTGGTCGACCTTCTGGTCGAGTTCGGTGATACGCCGGTTCAGCTCGTCCAGGTCGCTCGGCGGGGAGGGCTCGTCGGTGGGGTCGTCCGGAGACGTGGAGGTCGGGCTCGGGTCGGTCCCGCCGGTGCTGCCGCCGTCGGTGGTGCCCGAGGTCCCGCCTGAAACCCCGCCCGTGCTGCCGTCGGTGCTGCCGTCGCCGGGATCCGTGCCCGGCGGCAGGGTCTCCGACCAGGTCGGCACCGGGCTGGGCCCGTCCTCCGAGGTCGCCGCGAGGGCGACACCGACGCTGAGGGCCACGAGGGTGGCCGCACCCGCGACGGCGGCCGAGACGCGTCTGAGCCGTAGAGAGCGATGCGTGGTGGATAAGTTGTGAGAAATCTGCTGTTCCTGTGAGTTTTGCGTGTTCTCCGTGTCATCCATGAGGTGACGCTAACCGCAGGCGATCAGCGGACGGGCGGCTTCCGTGCATAGCGGCCCGGAGTGACTCCCACCAACTTCCGGAAGTGCCGGGTGAGATGGGACTGGTCGAAGAAACCGGTCGCCGCCGACACCTCGCCCGGCGGTCGTCCCTCCAGCAGCAGGCGGCGGGCCCGGTCGACGCGACGGGAGTTCAGGTACTGGTGCGGTGCGATGCCGTAGGCGGCGCTGAACGCCCGGACCAGATGGGCCGGATGAGCCTGGACGAGCCCCGCGGCCTCCTTCAGCGAGAGCCCCTCGACGACCCGCTCGTCGAGGAGTTCCCGCAGCCTGCCGGCCAGGACGGGGTCGTGGCGCGCGGGCTCCGTCACCAGCCGGGGCCGCAACAGGTCCCGCAGCCGATCGCCGATCAGCGTCAGCCTGCTCTCCGCCTCCAGCTCCTCGCCGGGCCGCACGAGCACGGAGTGCAACTGCCCGACCCGCCGACGCAGCACGGGATCGCGCAGGTCGGGCCCGTCGACGGCGGCCCCGATGAGGTCGTCGGTGAGATGCGTCCCGTCGAGGTAGAGCACCCGCTTGCGGAAACCGTCCGCAGTCGCGGGGGAGCCGTTGTGCGGCACATGCGGCGGCAACAGCGACACCGTGTCGTGCGGCGTCCCGTGCTCATGCCGGTCGAGGTCGTACCGTACGGCCCCGTCGTCCACGATGAGCAGCGTCCACGCCTCATGGACGTGCATCGGATACGCGTACTCCGTGAAATGGGCGTGGAAGACCTCCACGACGCCCGGGACGGCCGGGCGCCAGGCGGAGACGTCGCGCCGAGCCGGCTGGGCCTGTTGAGTGGCCATGCAAAAAACGTACAAGACGGTGTCGTACGACGTTCGGCAGTCTCGCTGCATGAGCACCGAACCCACCCCGCCGATCCGATTCGACACCAAGATCGCCGTCCTGCTGCGGGAGGACCTGGAGCCCTGGCAACGCCTGAACGTCACCGCGTTCCTGGTCAGCGGCCTGGGCACACAGGTCCCCGAGGTGATCGGCGAACCGTACGAGGACGCCGAAGGCGTGCCCTACCTGCCGATGTTCCGCCAGCCCGTCATGGTCTTCGAGGCCACGAAGGAGACCCTGACAGCAGCCCACGCGCGCGTGCTGTCCCGCGCGCTGCCGCGGGCGCTGTTCACGTCCGACCTCTTCTCGACGGGGAACGACCGGGACAACCGGGCGGCGGTGCGGGCGGTGTCGACGGGGGAGCTGGATCTGGTGGGGCTTGCGGTGTACGGGCCGCGGAACGCGGTGGACAAGGTGGTGAAGGGGGCGCGGATGCATCCGTGAGGGTCAGCGGCGGCGCTTCTTCTTCTTGCCGGACGCCGGCTTCTTGGTGTTCTTCTTCGACGTCAGCTTTTGGGCTTCGTGCTTTTTTCCCTGGGCTTTGAGCGTGGAGGCCAGGATCTCGTCGATGCCCCTGCTCACGCGGTGGTTGTTGCTGACGAGACTGCGCATGCGAGCCCTCGTGCTCCTCGCGAGCTGCTCCGCCTCGGAGTAACGGCGGAGCCGGAGCAGCACCTCTGCGAGAACTGCGGCCGTATTGAAAGTGTGGGGATGGTCGCCCAGCAGTTGTCGTTGTCGTTCCAGTACGTCCACCAGGAGCCGGCGAGCCTCCTCGAACCGGCCGACGCCCTGCAGCACGCGTCCGAAGATGCGGATGCTGTCCAGGGTGTCCGGGTGATTGTTCCCCAGTGTCTTACGCCGCCGTTCCAGGACATCCGTGATGACCTGCTGAGCTGCTTCGTTCTGATCGAGATCGCTGAGCATACCCGCGAGGACGGCGCCGGAGTTGAGGGTGTCGGCATGGTCCTCGCCCAGTGCTGCCCGGCGTCGTTCCAGGACGTTCTGTTGCAAGGTGTACGCCGCGGACCAGCGTTCCAGATTGCTCATCGTGATGGCGAGGTCGTGGGCGGAGCGCAGAGTGTCGGGATCATCTTCGCCCAGTACCCTGCGGCGTCGCTCCAGAAGGTCCTCGACCAGAGGCAGGACCTCTTGATAAGCCCCCAGGCCGTCCAGGACCCAGGTCACCATGTGCATGGCGTGGAGGGTGTCGGGGTGGTCCTCGCCGAGAGAGGCGGCCCACGTCTCGTGCAGAGTCTCGGCCAGGGCTCGGGCCGCCTGGTACTGAACTCTGCGGACGAGGTACCTGGCAGCGTTCAGCAGGGCGCGCCGCAGCTCGGGACGGTCGAGAAGGGCAGGCAGCGCCGCCGTCAGATGCGGGGTGAGCGACGCCCATTGCGGCCATGACTCGGGCAGGTCGGGGTCACCGGGATCGACCGCGGTGAGCAGAGCCGCCACGTCGTCCCGCACCGTGGCCGCGAAGTCGCTGCCCGCTTTGTGCCGCAGTACCGCCTGGGTCAGGCGGTGCACCTGGAACGCGTCCGGTTCCACGACGGCCAGTCCGTAACGGGCGAGCGGCTGCAGCGCGTTGCCCGGCCAGCGGAAGTCGCCCGGGTCCCCTGGCACGGTACGCAGGGCCGTGCGCCCGGCGATCAGCCAGGCCGTCGGAATCGGCTCGGGCCCCAGGAATGCCGCCAGTCGCAATACGGCCGTCGCCTCAGGCTGGTCGGCGTCGAGCCGTTCCGTTGCGATGGTGACCGTTGCGGCCAGCGTGACCGGGTAGTCGTGCACTTCCCCGTGGTCAAGGAGCTGGGGGGTGTTCGCTTCGAGAAGCCAGAGGTACCGGTCGTGCGGCATGCCGTCGCCGAGCACACCCGCGGCCTGCGCCAGCGCCAGCGGCAGGTCGCCTAGGGCCTCGGCCAGCGAGCCCGCCTGCTCGCCGGTCAGCGTCGGTAGCTGGCCGGTCAGGTAGGCCAGCGATTCCGTCCGGCTGAAGACGCCGAGCCGCAGTCCCGGCACCATCTTCGTCCAGGCCGGGTTGCGGGCGGTGACCAGCAGATGACCGGGACCTTCGGGCAGCCAGGTCCGCAGCTGTTGCGGGTCCTCCGCGTTGTCCAGCACGACCAGCCAGCGGTCGTGGGCGCGCAGGTACTCCAGGGCGTACCGCGCGTTGGCCTCGACGCCCGCGCCCGGCCTGGCCACTCCCACCTCGGCGGCGAGTTCCGCGTAGCGGGCGGGGACCTGCTCGCCCTGTTCTGCGTCGACCCACCAGACCACGTCGTATTGGCCGGCGAAGCGGTAGGCGTACTCCAACGCCACCTGGGTCTTGCCGATGCCACCGGTGCCGTGCAGGGCACGGACGGCAGCTTGGCGCTCAGCCAGCAGGGTGCGCCGTACCTCTTCGATGACGACGTCGCGGCCGGTGAAGTGCGGGTTCCGCCGCCGTCGTACGTCCCACACCGCCGGCCAGTCGGTGCCGGACGGGAAACGGGGTTGGGGACCGTGCGGGGTTCTCGGCGCCGGCGTGGTCGGTGCCAGGGGGTAGTCCGGCTTGCTGACGGGGCGTGCAGGCCCTCGTGCGGCCTGCAGAAGGGCCTGGACGGCGGCGCTCTCGTCCTTGAGCTCGTGCAGGTCCGTGCGGATGCGCGGCACGAGAATCGCGGGCAGTTGGTCCTTCGTCACCTCCCGGACGACCAGCGGAAGGAACCGGCCGCGACGGGCCACAACGGCGGTCCACTCCTCCTCGGTGTAGCGGCCGGCGGCGAAGTAGTCCGGGGAGAACAGGGCGACGACGGCGGAGGCCCGCTCCAATGCGTCGCTCATCCGCCTCACGAAGTCGGCGCCGGTGGGCCAGTCCCACACGTCGAGCTCGACCTCGTACCCGGCCTCTACGAGATGCCACGCGACCCACTCGGCCCACTGGCTGTCCGGTCCCGCATGACTGACGAAGATTCGCTCGGACCCCGCGGAGCCTTCGGTACTTGTGGAACTGTCGGTCATACGCGTCTCCCACCCCAGCGGCCCCTCACCGCTGCTTCCTGTATACCGTGCGGCACCGCGGGACAGGGGTAAGTCGGCGAAGCGGGTGGCAGGGCGGACGTGCCCCGGGATCAGGTGGTCTGCGCCTCCGCTCTTGAATCCGTCAGGACCCCGTTCTTCGCCGTGTCCGGTGCAGGCAGCCGCCGCATCAGCGTCCCGAACCCCACCGCGGCGACCGTCCCGACGACCGCGCACAGCCCCCACAGCCACTCGGCGCCGAAGTGGTCGATGACGACGCCGGACATCAGGGGGGCGATCAGGGCGGCGAGGGCCCAGGACAGGGTGTACATGCCCTGGTAGCGCCCTCGGCCGTGGACCGGCGACAACCGGACGACGAGACCCGTCTGCGTCGGCGCGTTGATCATCTCGCCCAGTGTCCACACGCACACCGTGAGGGCGAAGACGCCGATCGACCCGGCGAAGGCGGTCAGCCCGAAGCCGTATCCGGCGAGCAGAGACGAGACGACCAGCAGCCGCTTGGCGTCCCGGTGTTCGATGAACCGGGTGACGGGGATCTGCAGCACGACGATCAGCACGCCGTTGACGGCGATCGCCAGGCCGTAGTCGGCGGGTGTGAACCCGGCCTCGCCCATGGCCACCGGGAGGCCGACCGCGCCCTGCTGGAAGATCAGCGCGACGAGGAAGGACAGCCCGACGACGCTCATGAAGCGCCCGTCGCGCAGGACGGTGCCGAGGCCGACGTCGACGGTCGACTCGGCCTCGCTCTTCTGCGCGGTGGGCCGCGACTCCGGAAGCTTCAGGAACACCACGACCGCGCAGACGGCCGTCATCCCCGCCTCGATGAGAAAGCCCGCGCGATAACTGACCTCGGCGATGAACCCGGCGCCCATGGAGGAGACGGCGAACCCGAGGTTGATGGCCCAGTAGTTCAACGAGAAGGCCCGCACCCGGTCCTCGGGCCGCACGATGTCCGCCATCATCGCCTGCACGGCCGGCCGTGAGGCGTTGGAGGCCATCCCGACGAGGAAGGCGACGCCGGCGATCGCGAGGGGGTGGTGCACGAACCCGAGCAGGGCCACGGAGGCCGCGGTGGACGTCTGGGCGACGAGCAGCGTGGGCCGCCGCCCGATCCGGTCGGCCATCACGCCACCGACGAGGGAGGAGATGACCCCACCCAGGCCGTGCAGCGAGGCGACGAGCCCGGCGTAGGTGGCGGAGTACCCGCGGTCAAGGGTGAGATAGAGAGCCATGAACGTGGCCACGAACGCGCCGAGCCGGTTGACGAGCGTGCTGGTCCACAGCCACCAGAACTCGCGGGGGAGGCCGGAGACGGTCTCACGGGTGGCACGTCTCAGGGCGGCGACGGACATGGCGGATCCCCCCACGGATGCAACGGGTGTAAGCGGCTCAGGCGGCGAGCACACATTACGACCCCGGTGTCGTCGCAGGCCACCCAATTAACAGATCCCCGTCAACCGTCCGCCTGCCGAGCGGACGTACAAGGGATCGACCCCTTGGATTACGCTCATACGCATGGCCGACGCACCGTACAAGCTGATCCTCCTCCGCCACGGCGAGAGCGAATGGAACGCGAAGAACCTGTTCACCGGCTGGGTGGACGTCAACCTCAACGAGAAGGGCGAGAAGGAGGCAGTCCGCGGCGGTGAGCTGCTCAAGGACGCCGGCCTGCTGCCCGACGTGGTGCACACCTCGCTCCAGAAGCGAGCGATCCGCACGGCCCAGCTCGCGCTGGAGTCCGCGGACCGCCACTGGATCCCCGTCCACCGCTCCTGGCGCCTGAACGAGCGCCACTACGGCGCCCTCCAGGGCAAGGACAAGGCCCAGACGCTCGCCGAGTTCGGCGAGGAGCAGTTCATGCTGTGGCGCCGCTCCTACGACACCCCGCCCCCGCCCCTCGAGGACGGCACGGAGTTCTCCCAGTCGGACGACGCGCGCTACGCGACGATCCCCCCGGAGGTCCGCCCCCGCACGGAGTGCCTCAAGGACGTCGTCCTCCGCATGCTCCCGTACTGGTACGACGGCATCGTCCCCGACCTCCTGACCGGCCGCACGGTCCTGGTAGCCGCCCACGGCAACAGCCTCCGCGCCCTGGTCAAGCACCTCGACGGCATCTCCGACGCCGACATCGCGGGCCTGAACATCCCGACGGGCATCCCCCTGTCGTACGAACTCGACGCGGACTTCAAGCCCCTGAAGCCCGGCGGCACGTACCTGGACCCCGACGCGGCCGCGGCGGCGATCGAGGCGGTCAAGAACCAGGGCAAGAAGAAGTAAGCCGACACGATCAAGCCCCCTACCTGCGGCTTCTCCGCCGGTAGGGGGCTTGATGTTGTGTCTGGGCCGCTCTGGGCGACCGGGCGGGCCCTACCCTCGCCGTACCGTCAGATCGACAGTGGTACCCGGTGAATCTCGTCCGCCTTGTGGCCGGCCCGCTCGTGGACGCGCTGGACCGCGTCGGCGTCGGGGGCCTCGGAGAGGCAGTAGACGATGCCGGCCTCGGGGTCCGCCCAGGCCCGCTCGAAGTGCACGCCCTCTTCCTTCTCTATGGCGAGGTCGGCGTCGTGCGCCTGCCTCAGTTGCTCGGGCGTGATGCCCTCGAAGCCGTGGTGGACGTCCATGAACTGCGTCATGGCCTCGCACCTCCTTGACCTTCCGAGTGCGCGAGTGGTTCGCCTGCTCCCCTTCAGGGTGCGCCTGTACGGCAGACCGGGCCACCCGTGCCCCCTCGCAGCCCGGCCCTGCAGCGAGCGCCTGGTCATCCGGCAGCGGAGGGGCGGTCGTGCGGCGGACCCGGTGGGTGGTCGGCGGCTCGAACACGCCCGAGCGCTGAGAAGGGCCCCGGCACGCACCGGGGCCCTTCACCGTCGTACGAGAGAACCCACTCGTACGAAACCAAGCCGTACCAAACTCTCCGCGCCCTACCCCGCCGTCACCCGCACTGGCAAGGGTTCCCCGACTGGCACCCGCACCCGCACCCCGACCCGCAGCCGCAAGCGGCTGTCAAGGTCAGGTTCCTGATCTCGGCGGGCTGTTCGGTCGGGCGTTGCTGCGTGGGGTCGGGTGCGGTACCGGGCGTGCTCAGGGATTCGGTCATGGTCCCTCCTCAAGGCTGGTGCCTGTGCCCATTGGATGCCCGTTCCGCTGGGCGCATCAACGGCGCACAGAGGCTCCCGCACGCCGCGAACGGGCCCCGCACCCCCAAAGGGTCAGGCCCCCTCCACGCCCGCCACCGACTGCATCTCCTGCTGGAGCTCGTCCGCGTGCTCACCCGTCACCAGGTACACCACGCGCTTGGCGACCGCGACCGCGTGGTCGGCGTACCGCTCGTAGTAGCGGCCGAGCAGGGTGACGTCCACGGCCGTCTCGATGCCGTGCTTCCAGCGGTCGTCCATCAGGTGCTGGAAGAGCGTGCGGTGGAGGAGGTCCATCGCGTCGTCGTCCTGCTCCAGCTGGAGCGCGAGGTCGACGTCCTTCGTGATGATCACCTCGGCGGCCTTCGCCATCAGGCGCTGCGCGAGCTGGCCCATCTCCAGGATGGTCGCGTGCAGGTCGTGAGGGATGGCACGGGCCGGGAAGCGCAGCCGGGCGAGCTTCGCCACGTGCTGGGCCAGGTCGCCCGAGCGCTCCAGGTCGGCGGACATCCTCAGCGAGGTGACGACGATCCGCAGGTCCGTCGCCACCGGCTGCTGGCGGGCCAGCAGTGCTATCGCCCGCGCCTCCAGCTCGTGTTGCAGGTCGTCGACCTTCTGGTCGGCCTCGATGACACTCTCGGCAAGCTTCAGGTCGGAGTCGAGGATCGCCGTCGTGGCGCGCCCGATCGCCGACCCGACCAGCCGGGCCATCTCCACCAGACCGTCGCCGATCGAATCAAGTTCCTCGTGGTACGCGTCCCGCATCAGGGGTTCCCTCTCGTACGTGATCTTCGGGGGTCACCGGGGCCGGGGCCCGGCGCGACTGTCGCGTGCAAAACCGGAGCTTCGCACCCCACGCTCCCACGTTCCGCCCCGTACGCGTCGGTTTCCGTCACCCCAAATGAACCATCACTGGCTCCAAGGTGAACTCTGGGCGACGAGTGTTCGAGCTCGCACTCGGACGGCTGTGGTCGGGGCCCATCCCATGCCTAACCTGGGTGCATGGACGTGAACGCGGCGGTCGCCGCAGCAGCAGCGATCGCCGGTGTGCTCACCGGCGTCATCGCCATGCTGGCGTTCCGCTGGAGCGAGCGGGAGCAGAAACGCCCCACCCGCACCTCGCTGCATACGGATCCGGTGCTTCCGCCGGGTGTGGACACCGTCCTGTCCGTGCTCCGGTCCTCGGCCGTCGTACTGGACGAGGCGGACGCCGTGGTCAAGGCCAGCTCGGCCGCGTACGCCCTCGGGCTGGTCCGCGGCGGCAAGCTCTCCGTCGAGCCGATGCTCCAGATGGCTCGCGACACCCGGCGCGACGGTGAGATACGCCAGGTGGAGCTGGACCTCCCCAGACGCGGCACCGGCCGTGGCGAGGCCCTCGCCGTCTCCGCTCGCGTCGCCCCCCTCGGCTCCCGCCTGGTGCTGCTCCTCGTGGAGGACCTCACCGAGGCCCGGCGCATCGAGGCGGTGCGGCGCGATTTCGTGGCGAACGTCAGTCATGAGCTCAAGACCCCGGTCGGCGCGCTCTCCCTGCTGTCCGAGGCCGTCATGGACGCGTCGGAGGATCCGGAGGCGGTGGAGCGCTTCGCCGGCCGGATGCAGATCGAGGCGACCCGGCTCACCAACCTCGTGCAGGAGCTCATCGACCTGTCGCGCGTACAGAACGACGATCCCCTCGAGGACGCCGAACCGGTCCGTGTCGACGAACTCGTCGCCGAGGCCGTCGACCGCTGCCGGCACCAGGCCGGCACCAAGCAGATCACCATGGCCTCAGGAGGCACCGCCGACCTGCACGTCTACGGCAACCGCGGCCAGCTCGCCGCGGCGCTCGGCAACCTCGTCGAGAACGCCGTCAACTACTCGCCCGCCCGCACCCGCGTCGGCATAGCCGCCCGCCGGGTGAACGCGCCCGGCGGTGACATGATCGAGGTCGCCGTCACCGACCAGGGGATCGGTATCTCCGACAAGGACAAGGAGCGCATCTTCGAGCGCTTCTACCGCGTCGACCCCGCCCGCTCCCGTGCCACCGGCGGCACGGGCCTGGGCCTCGCCATCGTCAAGCACGTGGCCGCCTCGCACGGCGGGGAGGTCACCGTGTGGAGCTCCGAGGGACAGGGCTCCACCTTCACCCTCCGGCTGCCGGAGACGGGCGCCGCCCGCGACCGCGCCCACCGGAACGCCGGCCTCGACGGTCTCGAGGGTCGCCACGGTCTCCGCGACGAGGCCGACTTTTCGTCCCCCCAGCCATCTTCTTGTGAACCGCTCCCCTCCCCGGAGGTCCTTCCGTGACCCGAGTGCTCGTCGTCGAGGACGAGGAGTCCTTCTCCGACGCCCTGTCGTACATGCTCCGCAAGGAAGGCTTCGAGGTCGCCGTCGCGACCACCGGGCCCGACGGACTCGACGAGTTCGAGCGCAACGGCGCCGACCTCGTCCTCCTGGACCTGATGCTGCCCGGCCTGCCGGGCACCGAGGTGTGCCGCCAGCTGCGCAACCGTTCCAACGTCCCCGTCATCATGGTGACCGCCAAGGACAGCGAGATCGACAAGGTGGTCGGCCTGGAGATAGGGGCCGACGACTACGTGACCAAGCCGTTCTCCTCCCGCGAGCTGGTCGCCCGCATCCGCGCCGTGCTGCGCCGCCGCGGCGAGCCGGAGGAGGTCACCCCGGCGGCCCTGGAGGCCGGCCCGGTCCGCATGGACGTGGACCGCCACGTCGTCACGGTCTCCGGCTCCAAGGTCGACCTCCCCCTCAAGGAGTTCGACCTCCTGGAGATGCTCCTGCGCAACGCCGGCCGGGTTCTGACCCGCATGCAGCTCATCGACCGGGTGTGGGGCGCGGACTACGTCGGCGACACCAAGACCCTCGACGTCCACGTCAAGCGCCTGCGCGCCAAGATCGAGCCGGACCCGGGCGCGCCGCGGTACCTGGTGACGGTCCGCGGCCTCGGCTACAAGTTCGAGCCGTAAACCGCGCACGCGGGCCGAAGACACGCCTGACGACGAAGGGCGGGACCTCTGGTGAGGTCCCGCCCTTCGTCGTACGACGATCTCTTACGGCCGCTCAGTGGCCGGCGGCCGCGGTGCCCGTCGACTCGCCCGCGTTCGGCGTGGCCGAGCCGGTCGGACTGCCCGACGCGGAGGGGGAGCCCGAGGTACCGGCGCCCGGCTCCTCGCTGGTCGTCGCGGTGGGGCTCGCCGTGTCGCCCGGCGCGGCCGGGATCTTGGTCGGACCCCAGGTGGAGAAGTAGCTCTCGGCCGGGACGACGAACGCGCGCAGGCTCACGGCACCGGTCTTGCTGAAGGTGAAGGTGACCTTCTGGGCGTTGCCGTTCTGGACACTCTCACCGAGGCTGTTCAGCGCCGCGGAGGCGTTGCCCTTGCCGCCGAGGATGACGGAGCCGTTGGCCGGGACGGTCACCTTGCCCGTGCCCTTGGCGGGCTTGAGCTCGGCGTTGCCGCCACCGGCGACGCTCACCGAGTCCAGCGTCTGGGGGGTGCTGCCGTTGTTGAAGAGGGTGCCGGTGATGACGGCCGGGCCCTCGGCCGCGGCGTCCGGCTGGGTGATGATCACGATGCCCTGCAGCTCGAGGTCACCGACGGACGTGGCGGCGTTGTCCGGCTTGATCTCCAGGGTCTGAGCGTTGTTGCCGGCCGCGCACGCGGAGAGCGAGGCGATCGAGAACGCGATGGCGGCGGCGGCGAGGGCACCGCGTCGAAGGCTGCTGCTCACGGCGGCGGCGACTCCTTGACTCGAGCGAGGCGGCCCGTAAAGCCGCGCTAAGTGTCTGTCAGCGGCTTCAGGTTACCGAGCCGTTCCGGCGGGACCGCACCCGACCCTCCCCCGAGCCCTCATCTTCCGTCCGTCTTCGCTCCCTCTTCGCTCCGTCCTCCCTCGGCGTTCCCTCGGCGGGCGTGCACCACAGCGCTCACAAGTGACTCCTGCGCCACATTGGTCCCGCGCTTGTCCGGCATTCACATAAGTACCGCTGACCGCGCGGCGGGAATTTTCCGTGAAGGAATCCGTGAACCCCGGAATTGATCACGGTCCGGCTGGTCGGGCACCCCTGTGATCAATTTCGGATTCGTCTCGTACCCGACTCCGCGCACCGAACGGAGTAGCGGAAGTCGCACGCTTGGAAGCGGACATATGGGGATGTTCCGCCACTTGGAGGGGTCTCCGAGTGTGTGTAACGTACGCGTTTCACCTCCGGCGGACAGCCGCTCCGACCTGCGAATACATTCTTCCGCTCGCCCCGCGCAGCACGTTCCTGTTGCTGTTGTCAAGCCCCGAGATATGCCCTGACCTGCGGAAACGCCATTCAGAACCCGCAGTTTCCGTGTTACTCTGGATAGCCACGGAAGGGGTACCTGTCACATGACGTTCAAGGTTGGCGACACCGTGGTCTATCCCCATCACGGGGCCGCGCTGATCGAGGCTATCGAAACTCGCCAGATCAAAGGCGTGGACAAGACCTACTTGGTTCTGAAGGTCGCCCAGGGTGACCTGACGGTGCGTGTGCCAGCGGACAATGCGGAGTTCGTCGGCGTGCGTGATGTGGTCGGTCAGGATGGGCTGGACCGGGTCTTCGAGGTGCTGCGCGCGCCGTACGCCGAGGAGCCCACGAACTGGTCGCGTCGTTACAAGGCAAACCTGGAGAAGCTCGCCTCCGGCGATGTCATCAAGGTCGCGGAAGTCGTGCGTGACCTGTGGCGTCGTGAGCGCGAGCGCGGACTCTCCGCCGGTGAGAAGCGCATGCTCGCCAAGGCCCGCCAGATCCTGGTGAGCGAGCTCGCGCTCGCGGAGAACACGAACGAGGACAAGGCGGAGGCCCTGCTCGACGAGGTTCTCGCGTCCTGACGCCGGCGCAAGCCAGCCTCAGCACATTTGAATGCCGCGGTGCCCGATGACGTATTCCCCGTCGCCGGGCGCTGCGGCATGTTCGTACTCCGGCGCCGTAAGCGTGTTCATCTCGGGGGAAGTCCCCCGACACTCGGTGTGCCGGGTCCGGGTATGGGGCTCGACCAGGGTCACGGAAGGGTTCCGGTCAAGCTGTCGTACCCGGCACGCTGAGGCCATACCCACCTAGGCCGAGCACACAAACCTGACAGGAACCGATGTCTGACGTTTTGCCTCCCTCGCCTACGGCTGCCCGCACGGCGGCCGTGATCCCGGCCGCCGGCCGAGGCGTGCGCCTGGGCCCGGGCGCCCCCAAAGCGCTACGCGCGCTGAACGGCACCCCCATGCTCATCCACGCACTCCGCGCACTGGCCGCCTCCCGGGCGGTGTCCCTCGTGGTCGTCGTCGCCCCGCCCGACGGCGCGGCCGAGGTCAAGTCCCTGCTCGACGCGCATGCCCTGCCCGAGCGCACCGACTTCCTCGTCGTCCCCGGCGGCGACAGCCGTCAGGAGTCCGTGAAGCTCGGCCTGGACGCCCTGCCGCCCGAGTACGACATCGTGCTGGTGCACGACGCGGCCCGCCCTCTGGTCCCGGTCGACACGGTGGACGCCGTCATCGAGGCCGTACGAGAAGGAGCCGTGGCCGTGGTCCCGGCGCTGCCCCTCGCGGACACCGTCAAGGAGGTCGAGCCCGCCGCGACCCCGGGTGAGCCGGAGCCGGTGGTGGCCACCCCGCGGCGGGACCGCCTGCGTGCCGTGCAGACCCCCCAGGGCTTCGACCGGGCCACCCTGATCCGCGCCCACGAGACGGTCACCGACGCCGTCACCGACGACGCGGGCATGGTCGAGCAGCTCGGCCTCACGGTCGTGACCGTCCCCGGCCACGAAGAGGCCTTCAAGGTCACCCGTCCGCTGGACCTCGTCCTCGCGGAGGCGGTCCTGGCCCGCAGGAGGCTCAACGATGGCTTCTGAGGCACCCCTGCTTCCCCAGGTCGGCATCGGCACCGACATCCACGCCTTCGAAGAGGGCCGCGAACTGTGGTGCGCCGGCCTCAAGTGGGAGGGCGAGGGGCCGGGCCTCGCCGGCCACTCCGACGCCGACGTCGTCGCGCACGCCGCCTGCAACGCCCTGTTCTCGGCCGCGGGCCTCGGCGACCTCGGCCGGCACTTCGGCACCGGCCGCCCCGAGTGGTCCGGCGCCTCCGGGGTGACCCTGCTGACGGAGGCCGCCCGGATCGTCCGCGAGGCCGGCTTCACCATCGGCAACATCGCCGTACAGGTCGTAGGGCCCCGCCCGAAGATCGGCAAGCGCCGCGACGAGGCCCAGAAGCTCCTCTCGGAGGCGGCCGGCGCCCCGGTGTCGGTGTCCGGCGCGACCACCGACGGTCTCGGATTCCCCGGCCGGGACGAGGGCCTCATGGCGGTGGCGACGGCCCTCGTGGCGCGGAACGGCTGACAGAGCCGACCGCCGTCACGAATGTGTCCCCCTTGGCAGGAATGGGCGCAAGGCACTGCCCTGCGCCTACTACCCTGGACTCGTGACTATTCGCCTGTACGACACCAGTGCCCGGCAGATCCGTGACTTCGCCCCGCTCCAGCCGGGTTGTGTCTCGATCTACCTGTGTGGCGCCACGGTGCAGGCGGCACCGCACATCGGGCACATCCGCTCGGGCCTGAACTTCGACATCCTGCGCCGCTGGTTCGAATACCGCGGCTACGACGTCACGTTCATCCGCAACGTCACCGACATCGACGACAAGATCATCACCAAGGCGGCCGACCAGGGCCGCCCCTGGTGGTCGATCGGTTACGAGAACGAGCGCGCCTTCAACGACGGCTACACGGCGCTCGGCTGCCTGCCCCCGACCTACGAACCGCGCGCCACCGGCCATGTCACCGAGATGGTCGAGATGATGCGCGGACTCATCGAGCGCGGCCACGCCTACGAGTCCGACGGCAACGTCTACTTCGACGTCAGGTCCTTCCCGGAGTACCTGCGTCTGTCCAACCAGGAGCTGGACAACCTGCTCCAGCCCTCCGGCGACGGCGAGACCGGCAAGCGCGACCCGCGGGACTTCGCCCTGTGGAAGGCGGTCAAGCCCGGCGAGCCCAGCTGGGAGACGCCGTGGGGCCGGGGCCGCCCCGGCTGGCACCTGGAGTGCTCGGCGATGGCCCACAAGTACCTGGGCACCGTCTTCGACATCCACGGCGGCGGCCTGGACCTGATCTTCCCGCACCACGAGAACGAGATCGCCCAGGCCAAGGCCTACGGCGACGAGTTCGCCCGCTACTGGCTCCACAACGCCTGGGTCACCATGAGCGGCGAGAAGATGTCCAAGTCCCTGGGCAACTCGGTCCTCGTGTCCGAGATGGTCCAGCGGTGGCGCCCGATCGTGCTGCGCTACTACCTGGGCACCCCGCACTACCGCTCGATGATCGAGTACAGCGAGGAGGCCCTGCGCGAGGCCGAGTCCGCGTTCGCGCGGATCGAGGGCTTCGTGCAGCGCGTGGTGGAGAAGGCCGGGGGAGTCGTCGAGCCGTCCGCCGACGTCCCGCCCGCCTTCGCCGAGGCGATGGACGACGACCTGGGCGTCCCGCAGGCACTCGCCGTCGTGCACACCACCGTCCGGCAGGGCAACTCCGCACTGGCCGCCGACGACAAGGAAGCCGCCGTGGCCCGCCTCGCCGAGGTCCGCGCCATGCTCGGCGTCCTCGGCCTGGACCCGCTGGACCCGCACTGGGCCGGCGAGGCCGACCGCGGGGACGACCTCCACGGGGTCGTCGACAGTCTCGTACGACTCGTCCTCGACCAGCGGGAAGCGGCCCGTTCCCGCAAGGACTGGGCCACCGCGGACGCCATCCGCGACCAGCTCAACCAGTCCGGCCTCGTCATCGAGGACAGTCCGCAGGGGCCCCGTTGGAGCCTCGGCCCGCGCTGACGCTTTCTTGATCGATTGTGCCGCCCGGCCATCCGGGCGGCACACTGCATATACGTACACACGCACGCTTCGGCGCAGTAGAGAACAGACGGGTAGGTCATGGCAGCCAACAACCGCCGCATGTCCGGCAAGAAGGGCGCGCAGGTCGGCAGTGGCGGCCAGCGACGCAGGGGCCTCGAGGGCAAGGGCCCGACCCCGCCCGCCGAGATGCGCAAGGGACACAAGAAGAACCGCGTGGCCAACGCCAAGGCGAAGCAGACGGTACGCCGTCCCGCGCAGCGCGGCCGGGGCGGCAAGGGCACCTCGGAGATGGTCGTCGGCCGCAACCCCGTCGTCGAGGCGCTGCGCGAGGGCGTGCCCGCGGTGACGCTCTACGTCCAGCAGTTCATCGACAACGACGAGCGGGTCCGCGAGGCGCTCCAGCTCGTCGCCGAGCGCGGCGGCATCCACCTCATGGAGGCCCCCCGCCCCGAGCTCGACCGCATGACCAACGGCCTCAACCACCAGGGCCTGGTCCTCCAGGTCCCGCCGTACGAGTACGCGCACCCCGAGGACCTCGCGAACGCCGCCTACGACAAGGGCGAGGACCCGCTCATCGTCGTCCTCGACGGCGTCACCGACCCGCGCAACCTCGGCGCCGTCGTCCGGTCCGTCTCCGCCTTCGGCGGCCACGGCGTGGTCGTCCCCGAGCGGCGCGCCGCCGGCATGACCGCCGGCGCCTGGAAGACATCGGCCGGTGCGGCCGCCCGTACGCCCGTCGCCCGTGCCACCAACCTGACGCGCGCCCTGGAGGCGTACAAGAAGGCCGGCATCGCGGTCGTCGGTCTCGCCGCCGACGGCGAGGCCGAGATCGGTGACCTGGAGGCACTGTCCGGGCCCGTCGTCATCGTCGTCGGCAGCGAGGGCAAGGGCCTGTCCCGGCTCGTCGGCGAGACGTGCGACCACCGGGTGCGGATCCCGATGCCGGGCGGCGCCGAGTCGCTCAACGCCGGTGTCGCGGCGGGCATCGTGCTGTACGAGGCGGCACGGCGACGCGCCTGAGCGGTTGTTCGACGTAGTCACCCACACGGGGTGTTCCTGGCGTCAAGGACAACCTTGACGGGGTCCGGACAGATCCGCCCAGTCAAAGCAGTGTCCTAAGCACACGTCACTCGGTTAGATGAGTGTGGACACCAGAACACCCCGCACACCCACGGGGGACGGCCCGTCGGGCTTCGACGACGCTCCCGCGCTGAGCATGGTGAAGGTGCCGAGCGATCCGGCGCAGATCATCGTCAATCATGCGAGCTTCCGCGTGCAGTTGGGCGCGTCGACGGGACGTACCCAATCCCCGCGGATCGCCCGGCACTTGACCACCGACGGCACCGCCCGGATCCCCGCGGTCCGGGCCGCGGCAGGCAGACCCGGCGCGGCCGCGGGCGCCCGCCGCCAACCCGTCGTCTGGAGCGGCAAGTCCGACCCCGACGACACCGGCGCCCACCGCCTGCTCCAGGCCGTGCGGGGCGGCAGCGTCCGCCACGGCGAGGAACCGGCCGCCGACGCCGGAGCCACTCAGGTCATCCCCCGCGTCGACGTCAACGGCGGCTATGACGACGGCCGTTACCCCGACGACGGCTACGGCGACCTCGCCCAGACCGTCGAGACCCCGGTCGTCGGCGCCCAGCGCAGGCACGACCCCGACGGCCCCCGGCTGCTGCCCCACATGCGGACCGTGGGCAGCGTCGACGACGAACCCGCCTACAGGGGCGAGGAGTTCGAGGGGTACGAGGACGGCGGCGCCGACCGGAGCCACCGCGCCAAGCGCCACAGCGACGACCCCGCCCGGCACGCCTACTACCCGGGCCGCCGCATGAACCTCGGCGTCGTCCTCCTCCCGCTGCGCCTCTTCCTCGGCTGCATCTCCATCTACGCCGGCATGGGCAAACTCTGCGACCCCGTCTACTTCGACGGCGGCGAACGCGGCTCCATGGTCAAGTGGCTCAACACCCTGCACCCCTGGGAAGTCGCCGAACCCCTGCGGCAGTTCGCCCTCCAGCACCCTGTCGGCGCCGGACTCGTCATCGCCTTCCTCCAGGTCATCGTGGGCGTCCTCACGATCCTGGGCTGCTGGCAGCGCGTCGCCGCGGTCGTCGGCGCCGGTCTGTCCGCCGCGCTCCTCGTCACCGTCAGCTGGAAGAGCGTCCCCGCCTACGACACCCCCGACATCATCTTCCTCGCCGCCTGGTCCCCGCTGATCATCGCCGGCGCCCCCGTCTACTCCATCGACGGCCGCCTCGCCGGCGGCGCCTGGCGGCGCCTCGGGCCTCGCGCCGACATCTGGGACCTGCGCCACTACGTCCTGCGCCGCGGCGCCCTCATCACCGTCATCGCCGCCGGCCTCACCCTGCTGGTCGGCTCGCTCCTCGGCGGTGCCGTCCGCGACGCCGACCGCGTCGTCGTCCCCGGCCCGGGCGAGGCCCCGCGCAACGAACTGCCCGGTTCCCCGCTCCCGCAGGACCCCGCCAAGCGGCAGAAGAAGACCCCGTCGGCCTCCAGTTCGCCGACCCAGGGCGCCACGACCGGCCCTTCCGCCGGCACGACCGCCACCCCGGGCGCCACCCGCGACACCGGCACCGCCACCGGCGGCTCGCCCAGCCAGACCCAGGGCACGACCGGCCAGGCTCCACCGCAGCAGTCCTCCCCGGCCCAGCAGGCCCCCAGCACCAGCTCCGGCCCCACCTCCGGCGGCAGCGCCAGCGGGGGCTCCTCAGGCGGCTCCGACGGCGGAGGCTCCTCCTCCCAGCCGGGCCTGGTGGGCGGCCTGTTGGGGTAACGGAGCCGGTGGGCGGGATCGTGGGCACGCCTGCCGGCTGAACATCCGGGCCCGTACGACGACGGGGGCCCCGCACTTCAGAAG
>NZ_JBHXSG010000032.1:0-15867 GCF_042714835.1 Streptomyces sp. NPDC058678
GTCCGGGGCCGCGCCGTTCCCCCTCCTCCTCGGCCGTCTGCTCGACGCCGGAGTTTTCGTCCAGGACGGCTTTGCCATCTCTTTACAACCTGATCCCCCGCTGCCTCGTCTCTCCCGTCGATCTGCAACCCAGCCCGCCGGGCCACCTGGCGGGCGGACCGACGAGAGAGAGCGATTCATGCGCCGAACTGTCCTGAGCGCCATGGCACTCGCGTGCACCGCCGTGCTGGCGGGTGCCGTGCCGGCGTTCGCCGACGGCGGGACCCCGAGCCCGGCCCCCACCAGCGTGCCGTCCGCCGGTGCCGAAGCGAGCCCGGTCCCGTCCGCGACCACCGATGCGAGCGAGGCACCGACCGTCGATCCGAGTGCGGAACCGACCCTGGCGCCCACTCCGGGGCAGGTGTCCGTCGTGCCGAGCGGCGCGCCCGACACCGGCGTCGGCGAAGAGTCGGCGCAGTCCGGAACCGCGAGCGGGCTGATCGGCGGGGGCGCCGCCGCGGTGTGTGCCGTGGGCGGCGCGGCCTTCGTCGTCGTACGGCGTCGGCGGGCGACCGGGGCATGACCTCGCTCTCCAGGCGCGCCTTCGTCACCGCGGCGACGGCCTCGCTGCTCGCCGGCTGTGGCGGCCCCGAGGCCGACCGGGACGCGACCGCACGCTCCACGGGCACGACCCCGCCCGCGCGGTCCTCCGCGCCGGCGGGGCAGGCACTCGGGCGTTCGGTCCCGGCCGGGCTGCGGATCCCGGCCATCGGGGTCGACACCCCGGTGATGGGGCTGGGGCTGGCCGCGGACGGCAGCGTGCAGGTGCCCCCGATCACGGCGCAGGACCGCGCCGGCTGGTACCGGCACTCGCCGACGCCGGGTCAGGTCGGCCCGTCGGTGATCCTCGGGCACGTCACGGTCGGCACCTACGGGGACGGGGTCTTCCACCGTCTCGCGGAGCTGCACCGGGGCGACCTGATCGAGGCGCGCCTGGAGAACGGCAGGACGGCGGTGTTCTCGGTGGACGAGGTACGCACCGTCGCCAAGGCCGACTTCCCCGCGGACGAGGTCTACGGGGACGTGGACCGCCCGGAGTTGCGGCTCATCACGTGCGGCGGCGCTCTCACCGGTGACGGCTACCCCGACAACGTGATCGTCTTCGCCACGATGAGTTCAGCCGGCTCCTGACCCCCGGGACACCGTCACCCCCCCGGCGCATTGTCACCACCGCACACCGTCACCACCGAGCGCCGTCACGACCATGGAGAGCACGCAGAGCGTTGAAACGGTCCCGCGAGAAGGCAGCGTCCGAGCTGTTCGCCGCCCTCTACCCGCGCCTCGCCGGCTGGTGCCGCAGGCTGGTCGACGACGACGAGACGGCCCACGAGATCGCCTCGGAGGCCTTCACCCGGCTCTGGGGCCGCTGGACCCTGGTGGCGGAGCCCCGGGGCTTCCTCTACGTCACCGCGGCCAACCTCGTCCGGGACCACTGGCGCAGGCTCGAACGCGAACGCAGGGCCGTGCGCCGTGCCACTGCCGAGGCCGCCGTACGCCCGCAGACCGAACAGGCCGACCCCTCGGTGCGCCTGCTCGTGCAGTCGCTGCCGGAACGACTGCGCGTCCCGATCCTGCTGCACTACTACGCTGACATGCCGATCCGGGAGGTGTCCGCGCTGACCGGGCGCAAGGAAGGAACCGTCAAGGCCGACCTCCACGCGGCCCGCGAACTGCTCCGCGCCCATCTGGGGAGAAGTCTTGATCACACACTCTGACGAGGGTCCGGAGTTCGAGCCCGACGACCCGCTCGCCGTCATCCTGCGGCCCGCCTCCGACTACCTGGGCCCACCCGCCGGCCGTTACGACGCGATCCGCCGCCGTGCCGCCCGCCGCCGCCTGGTGCGCGCCGCGGCCGGGGTGGGTGTGACGTGCGCGGTCGCCGCCCTCGCCGCGCTGCCCTTCCGCCTCGCCACGCACGAGGCACCCGCGACCCCGTCGGTCCCGCTCGCCCCGCCGCCCGCGAGCAGCCCTTCGGTCCCGCCCGCTCCGTCGGCGACCCCAGCCCCCGTCAGCCCGGCCCCCGTCAGCCCGGACCCCACGTCCGCGACCCCCGGTTCCTCCGGTCCGGCCGGTACCTCCGCCCCGACCCCCTCACCGTCGCTCACCGCGACCTCGCAGTTCGCCGAGCCGTCCGTGGATGCCTCCTACGGGGCATCCGCCCCACCCGCGAGCAGCGCCGGACCGTAGGCCACTGCCGCACCGGGACGCCCGGTGACGCACACCACGAGAACCCACTTTTGAACGTGTTCAATTAAGGGCTACTCTGCTGCCATGAGCGACAGAGCCGCCCTTCTCAAGGGCATCCGCGCGTGGTTGGTCCTCTTCGTCGTCTGCCTGGTGCTCAGCGGCGCCACCGCCTTCCCCCTGGTCCACGAACTGCGCTGGACCGAGGACCTGTTGCGGGCGCTGTCCGTGCCGGAGTACCTGCCCGCCCTCATGGAGTGGATCGAGCGGGTCCGCCAAGGGCTCGACGTCGTCGACGCCGAGTACCCCTTCGTGCTGTACGGCACGGACTGGCTGGCCTTCGCGCACCTCGTCATCGCGGTCGCCTTCTACGGTCCCTACCGCGACCCGGTCCGCAACATCTGGGTCGTCGAGTTCGGGATGATCGCCTGCGCCGGGATCGTGCCGCTCGCGCTGATCTGCGGGCCGATCCGGGGGATCCCCTTCTGGTGGACCCTGATCGACATGGCGTTCGGGGTCTTCGGGGTGATCCCGCTGCATGTCGTACGCAGGAAGATCAAGCGGCTGGAGGCGCTGACGACTCCGGTGCCGGCAGCGCCCGCCGGTGCCGTCGTCAGCGGTTGAACGCGGGGAACGCGAAGCGTTGGACGATAGGAAGGCCTTCGCCCTTCGCGTCGGTCGAGTTGACGGAGTAGACCACCGTCCGGGACAGGTTTCGAGTGGCCGCGACGACCGTGTGGTAGCCGGGGCGGGAGCCCGTCTTGCCCCAGACCGTCCGGCCGTTCAGCTCGAAGGGCGAGAACGGCGCGCCCATCGTTGCGCCCGGCACGTCCGGCACCGCGAACATCTCCGTCAGCTGCGGCTCGGGTACGACACGCCCCCTGAACACGCCCACCAGTAGCCGTTCGAGGTCCGCCGTCGTCGAGATCATGTCCCCGGCCGCCCACCGGTCGGACATGTTCCAGTCGGTCACGTCCACCAGCTTGCCGTCGATCCGGTCGTAGCCGCGGTTGTGCGGTCCGTGGATGCGGGGGTCGGGGCCGGCGGGGAAGGAGGTGTGCCCCATGCCGAGCGGGCGGAAGATCCGTACGGCCGCCTGGTCCGCGTACGAGTCGCCGGTGACCTTCTCGACCAGCATGCCGAGCACGGTGTAGTGGATGTTGCTGTACCGCTGCCGCTCGCCGGGCGCGTGGTCGGGGTCCGGGCCCTTGGCGACGGACGCGGCCACGACCTCCTCGGGCGTCAGCGTCTCGAAGCGGTGCGGATACATCTCCTCCGTGCTGTCGCCGAGGGACGCGCCCGGCTGCAGACCGCTGGTGAAGTTCAGCAGCTGCCGCACGGTGATCGGCGAGAAGTCCTCGGTGAGCAGGCCGGGCAGGTACCGCTGCACCGTTCCGTCCAGCGAGATCCGCCCCTCGGCGGCGAGCTGCAGCACGATCGCCGCGGTCACGATCTTCGTCGTCGATCCGGCCCGGAACCGCGCGTTCTGCAGCGCGGGCGCCCCGGTCCTCAGGTCGCGCACCCCGGCGACGCCCTGCCAGCTGCCCTTGCCGCCCACCCGCACGAGGGCCGCGGTGGCGTCCTGGTCGGGGAGGCCCTCGAGCGCGGCCTCCAGTGCCTTGGTGTCCGGGCCGGTCGGCGTGGTGTGCGCGGAGGCCGGTAAGGAGGCCGTTCCGGACGCGGCGAACGCGGGGGCGGCCAGCGGGGCGGCACCCAGGGCGAGGATGAGGGAGGCGGCGAGGACGGTCGTACGACGGCGGGCGCGCATGCGTCTGCTCCAATGGTCGACGAATGTGTTGGTGATCATCCTCCGGGCCTGCGCCGGTCTCCGGATCGTCGCCGAGGAGGGCACCCGCCCCTGGTCGGACCCCGAGTAAGTGCTGTGCGGGGGGAGGGAGTTGTCAGGGGCAGCCCCTAGGGGCGCGCAAAAACTGTTATCCCGGTGGCCTTCACGCCGTCTCCGCACTGTGATCCCGGACATACGACAGCCCCGGCCTGCCTGAGAGGGTGCGTGCAGAAGACCACTGACCACAGTCGTCACACCAGCCACCGAAAGGGTCCCGTGGACACGCAGCACTGGCGCTCCACCATCGCCGCCGCGCAGGCCGGCGACCGGCAGGCGCTGGACGAGCTGGTCGCGGGCTGGCTGCCGCTGGTGTACAACATCGTCGGACGGGCCCTGAACGGCCACGCCGATGTCGACGACGTCGTCCAGGAGACGATGCTGCGGGCGGTCGACAACCTGGGCTCGCTGCGCGACCCGGACAGCTTCCGGTCCTGGCTGGTGGCGATCGCCATGCGGCAGATCCGCGACCGGGCCCGCCGCCGGACCACCGACCGGCTGGACGAGTCGGCACCGCGGGACGCCGCCGACTTCGCCGAACTGACCGTCCTGAGACTCCAGTTGGAGGGGCAGCGGCGCGAGGTCGCGGAGGCGGTGCGCTGGCTCGACGACGAGGACCGCCAGCTGCTGTCGCTGTGGTGGCTGGAGGTGGCCGGCGAGCTCACGCGGCGCGAACTCGCCGCGGCCGTCGGCATCAGCCGGCAGCATGCCGCCGTACGCGTCCAGCGGATGAAGGAGCGCCTGGAGACCTCGCGCGGCATCGTGCGCGCCCTCGACGGCGCCTGCCCGGACCTGCGCGAACTGACCGCCCGCTGGAACGGCAGCCCGGACTCGGTCTGGCGCAAACGCCTGGCCCGGCATCTGCGGGGCTGCGGCTACTGCGGCGACACCCGCGAGCGGGTCGTACCGGCGGAACGCCTGCTCGTCGGGATCGCGCTCGTCCCGGTCCCCGTCGGCTTCACCCTCTCGCTGGCCTTCGGCGGCAAGACGGCGGCCGCCGCCACGGCCGCGAACACCTCCGTCGGCTGGTCCGCCAAGGTGCTGAGCGCCCTCACCAAGCCGGCCGTCGCCATGACGGCGGGAGCGACCATCGTCGCGGGCGGCGCGTACGTCGTCACGCAGCCCCCGGACCCCGCCCCGCCACCGCGCGCGACCGTCACCAGTTCCGCCCCGGCGGCCACGGCCGCCCCACCGCCCGTTACGTCCCCGACGCCGTCCCCCACGCCCTCGGCGACGAAGGAGGCCGACCTGTACGGCACCGTCGTCGACGCCGTCGACCGGGCACCGGACCCGGACGCCGAGCCCGCGGCGCTGCCGCACCGGCCCGAGTCCGGGATCACGAGCACCGGCGGCCGTCAGGCCGTGATGCAGCACCGCGGCGAGAGCGTGACGCTCAGTGGGCAGGGTTATGTCCTGGTGCGCTGGCAGATCGCGCCGCACGACCGGCCCGGCGGGCTGACCATGCCGGCCTGGACCGGTCTGAAGGGCAAGATCTTCCACGTCGCCTCCGGTGGCGGCCGTCGTATGGACGACGTCATCGGGGATGGTTCCGACCGTGGCTACGTCACCGGCATGGGCGGCCCGGACATCGGCTACACGGTCCTGCCCGAAGGCACCCAGCAGATGTGGCAGAACGAGTACTTCTACGTCGACGGCACCGTCACCCTCAACCAGAACGAGCGCGGCGCGTCCTACGGGCTGACCGTCTTCCCGACCACCTGGGACAAGGTGACCGAGGACATCACCTCCGGCCCTCCCCAGGGCGTGATCCGATACGGCCTGGTCCGCGACACCGGCAAGGACGACACCCCGGTGCCGCAGTACGTCACCCGCGCGACCACGGCCGACCCGGCGACCGTCCCTCAGGAGTCGCGCGTGTAGCGCTCCGCGTGCCGGTGGCGCTCCTGCGCCTCCTCGCCGATCCGGTCCCTCAACTCTCCGTTCCAGGTGTGGGCGAGCAGGAGCGGGCGGACGCACAGGCGTTCGCGCCCCCGGTGGAGTTCGCCGGGCCGCGAGGCTAGACGGCGTCCCGCAGCGCGCACAGCATGTCGATGCGGTTGGTGGTGATCGAGTCGACGCCGATGTCGATGAGGCGGCGCATCGAGCGGCGGGTGTCGGGGGTCCAGACGGAGAGCAGGTAGCCGTCGGTGTGGACGCGTTCGGCGAGGGCGCGGTCGACCAGTGGGAAGCGGTAGTTGAGCCAGCGCGGCCGGACCGCGTCCAGCAGCGCCGGCCGCGGCGGCGCCAGGGTCGTCCAGGTCAGCGCGATCTCGGCGGCCGGGTCGGCGGCGCGCACGGCGAGCATGGCCCTGGCGTCCGCGCAGTAGTACACGCGCTCCTCGGCCCCGCACTCGCGCACGACGTCCACGACCCGGCGCGCCACCCGCACCTCGGACGTGCCCGGCAGGTCGAGCATCACCCGGCTGTCGCCGGTCGCGGCCAGCGCCCGGGCCAGCGTCGGCACCTTGTCGTCGGTGAGCCCGCGCACCTCGTCCGACGACAGCGACAGCAGCGGGCGGTCGTGCTCCCACAGCCGCTTCAGCGTCTCGTCGTGCAACAGCACGGGCACACCGTCCCGGGTGAGCCGTACGTCGATCTCGACCGCGTCCGCGCCCAGTTGAAGCGCGGAACGCAGCGAGTCGATCGTGTTCTCACGGACGCGGTAGGGGTCGCCGCGGTGGGCCACGGCGGTCAGCTTCTGCATGCGCCCATTGTGCTGGGATCAGGGAGCGAGCCACGCCTCGGTGCAGGTCTCGATCTCGTCCTTGATGCGCGTCTTGCCGGCCGCGTCGAGGAAGGACGCCTCCACCGCGCTCTTGGCCAGGTCGGCAAGGCCCCGCTCGTCGAGGTCGAGCAGCCGGGCGGCGACCGCGTACTCGTTGTTGAGATCCGTGCCGAACATCGGCGGGTCGTCGGAGTTGATCGTGACCAGGACGCCCGCCTTCACGAACTCCTTGATCGGGTGCTCGTCGAGGGTGCGGACCGCGCGGGTGGCGATGTTGGAGGTCGGGCACACCTCGAGGGCGATCCGGTGCTCGGCGAGGTGGGCGAGGAGCTTCTCGTCCTGCGCGGAACTGGTGCCGTGTCCGATGCGCTCGGCGCGCAGGTGGGTCAGCGCATCCCACACCGTCTCGGGCCCCGTCGTCTCCCCGGCGTGCGGCACCGACCGCAGGCCCGCGGCGATCGCGCGGTCGAAGTACGGCTTGAACTGTGGCCGCGGTACGCCGATCTCGGGCCCCCCGAGGCCGAAGGACACCAGCCCCTCGGGGCGGAGGCGGTCGTCGGTGGCCAGCCGTGTCGTCTCCTCGGCGGCCTCCAGACCGGCCTCGCCGGGAATGTCGAAGCACCAGCGCAGTACGGTCCCGAAGTCCGCCTCGGCCGCCTTGCGGGCGTCCTCGATCGCGTCCATGAAGGCGCCCTCGTCGATACCGCGCCGGGTCGAGGAGAACGGCGTGATGGTCAGCTCGGCGTACCGCACCTGCTGCCGGGCCAGGTCCCGGGCCACCTCGTACGTCAGCAGCCGTACGTCCTCCGGGGTGCGGATCAGGTCGACGACCGACAGGTACACCTGGATGAAGTGGGCGAAGTCCGTGAACGTGAAGTAGTCGACCAGGGCCTCGGGGTCGGTGGGCACCGTGGAGTCGGGGTGCCGGGCGGCGAGTTCCGAGACGATCCGCGGGGAGGCGGAGCCTACGTGGTGCACATGCAGTTCGGCCTTGGGCAGCGACGCGATGAAGGCGTGCAGGTCGCGCGGGACGCGGGGGTCGATGAGACGGTCGGTCAAGGTTCCTCCCCGGGAACGGCGTCCCCGGCCGGCGTGCGGCGGGACGCGGGTGATCGGCTGATCGGTGACTCGGGGATCATCGTAGGCCGGGGTCCCGTCGGACGGGCCCGGGCCTTAGCATGACGGGACGTTCATACAGAGGGGGGCCCGCGCATGTCCGACGACGCGCAGACGCCGGAAGCGCGGGGAAACACCGGGCCCTGGCCGTCGCCGACGGGCGGGACCGGTGAGCCCGCCGACGCCGCCGCCGACCCGTGGGCCGCGCCGGCCGACGAGGGGCCCGACCGACCCGACGCCGGGTCCAAGCCATGGCCGACGCCGCCGCAGGACGCTGCCGTCGGCCCCAATGCCACGATCGCCGACACGGGGTCCGTGTCCCCGCCGACCTCCTCCGTGCACGATCAGCAGACGGTCACCTCGATGCCGCCGGTCGGCGGCCCCGAGGGGCCCAAGCCCTGGTCCTCGCCCTTCACCCCCTCGGCCTCGTCGCCGGGCCGGACGAACGGCTCCCACGACCCCTTCGCCCCGCCGGACCCGGCCGCACCCGTGCCCCCCGGCCCGGCGGACGCCGTCCCGCCCTCGGCCCCCATCGCCCCCTTCCCGGCCGTGCCCTACGGACAGGAGCAGGTGCCCGGGCCGCCTGCCGCCCCGGGCGGCCCGGGTCAGGCCCCGTACGGCTATCCCGGCGGCTACGGCTACCCCGCCGCCCCGCCCGGACCCGGCTATGGCGCCCACGCCCCGCACTCCCACGGCCCCGGTGCCTACTACGGCTGGCCCGGCATGCCGCCCACACCGAACAACGGGATGGGCACGGCCTCGATGGTGGTCGGCATCATCTCCGCCGTGGGCTTCTGCATGTGGCCGTTCGCCATCATCGGCGGCATCGTCGCCGTGGTCCTCGGTGTGCTGGCCCGGCAGAAGGCGCGGCGGGGCGAGGCCACCAACGCCGGCCAGGCCTTGGCCGGGATCATCTGCGGCTCGGTGGGTCTGACCCTGGCCGTCGGGATGATCGCGGTGCTGGTGGCCGTGTCCTAGGGCTGTCCGGCGGATCATGCCGCAGACGCGGGGCCTGGCACGCCGATCTGCGGCGTTGTCGTCGGTTGCCGACTCCCGCCACTCTCGACTTCGCTCGAGCGGGGGGACCCCCATCGCGTCGACGCCCTCCTCCGCCTTGCAGCTCGACGCACCAGGCCCCGCTCACCTGCGTCGATGAGACGCCGCGGACTTCCTGCGACTTGATCCGCCGGACAGGCCCTAGGCACAGCAGGCCGCAGAGATCAGAAGCCGTCCCTCAAGCGATCTCGCAACGTTTGAGTCGAACCGAGTTCCTGGTCGGGTGCGGCACCTCTCCCTCACGGCGAGAAAAACCATGCCTGACCAGGAAGAATCAAATGATCACGCTCGGATCGGACTAACTTCTGACGCCGCCTCAGATGATTGGTCACGGCGAGGTGAAGATTCAACACCATCTGATGCTGCATCACCTTCCAACCGGCAGGCGCAGGCCCCTCTTGCAGCTATCTGTCGCTTTTACCGGTCTTCTGCTCACGGTACGTTCACGGGCCCATCACAACCGTGATGCGGCTCGAACGAAGTGAAAGACCTGAGAAACTCTGATGGTTCACCAGCCTGCGTCGCGTGGACGTAGACGCTCCGGGCCCAGGAGGAACACTCGCTGGATAGCGGGAAGCCTCTCCCTCGCCCTGGCCGTCACACTGCTCGACGGCGCGTACTCCGCAACCGCCGTCACACCTCAGGCACCCGATGCTCCGAGGAAGGCGGCTGCCACCGAGGCGGCGGACATCCCGTCCGCGCGCGTGGCCGCCCGACTGTCCGGCAAGCGGGTCGAGGCACTCTCCGAGCGCACGGAGACCTCGACGACATGGGCGAACAAGGACGGATCGCTCACCACCGAACTCACCGCGGGGCCGGTCCGGTTCAAGGACGCGTCGACGGGAGACTGGCGTGACGTCGACCTCGACCTGATCCAGACGGCAGGAGGCGCTGTCGAGCCGGAGGCGCACCCGGCCGGGCTGCGTCTGGCGGGCAGAGCCGGCACTCCGGCGAAGTCGTTGAAGGCCGCGCAACAGGCCAGAGCCACCGACCTGGTGACGCTCGGCGAAGGCGACCAGCAGATCACCCTCCAGTGGAAGGGCGGCCTTCCGGCACCGAAACTGGACGGGACGCGGGCGGAGTACACCAACGCCGTCCCGGGATCTGACGTGGTGGTGGAGGCCACCCGTACCGGCTTCGAGCAGTTCGTCGAGATCAAGCAACGCCCCGGATCGGACGGCTACTCCTACACGCTGCCGCTGAGGGCCAAGGGCCTCAAGGCGAAGCAGCTTTCCGACGGAAGCGTGCAGTTCACCGACGAGAAGAACAAGAAGCGGGCCGTCATGCCCGCTCCGGTGATGTGGGACGCCACCGTCGACAAGCGGTCCGGTGAGCACACGCACAAAGCCAAGGTCAGCCTGAAGGTGGTGCAGAAAGGTTCCTCCGTCGACCTGGTGGTGACGCCGGACGCGAAGTTCCTCGCCGACCCGGACACCTCCTACCCCGTCACCGTCGACCCGTCCACGTCTTCGCTGAGCAACGTCTTCGACACCTACGTACAGCAGGGCGAGACCGTCGACTGGTCCACCGACACCGAACTCGACCTGGGCAACCCGGGTACCAAGAACACGGATGGCACCGCGCGCACAGCACGGTCCTTCATCTCCTGGAATACCAGTCCTATCCAGGACGCACTGGTCTCCAGCGCCAAGCTGAGCCTGTGGAACTTCCACTCGGGCAACACCGACTGCCAGGCGCACCCGTGGGAGGTGTGGTCCACCGGCGCGGCCTCGACCTCATCGCGATGGACTGCGCAGCCGGCATGGACGGCGAAGAAGGCCACATCCACCGAGACCACCGGTAACCCGGGGTGCTCCACCCAGCCGGACGGCTGGATCAATGCCGATGTCTCGGCACTGGTGCAGGAGTGGGCGTCGGCCAAGGCGACCCGCGGCCACATCGGCCTGCGCGTCTCCGACGAGGCGGTCGTGGCGCAGTGGAAGCGGGTCAACTCCGCCAATGCCGCCGCGAACCCGCCGAAGCTGGTCGTCAACTACAACTACCGGCCGCGCACCGGCACCAAGCAGGAGGCCGGCCCGCCGTACTTCTCCTACAGCGGCGCCTACGTGGTCAACACGACGACGCCGACCCTGCGGGACACCTTCGTCGACGCCGACGGCGACAAGGTCAACGGCACCTTCCAGGTCTACGACAACGCCACCAATACCCAGGTCGGTGACGTCCTGGTCTCCAAGTACGTGCCCTCCGGGCAGGTCGCCTCGGTGACTGTGCCCTCGGGTGTGCTGACGGACGGCAAGACGTACAAGTTCCGCACCTCTCCGTACGACGGGGCGCACTACAACAACGGCTGGTCGGCGTGGAAGACCTTCACGGTCGACACCAAGTCGCCTTCCGCTCCCACGAAGATCACGTCGGCGGACTACCCGTCCACCGCGTGGGTCAAGGGCGTGGGCCAGGCCGGCACCTTCACCGTCACCCCGCCTTCCGCCGACCACAACTGGCTCGAGTGGTCCCTTGACGGTATGACGTGGACGAAGGTCGCCACGGGCGGCTCCACCGTCGACAAGAACATCTCGATCACTCCCTCGGAAGACGGCACGCACACCCTCCAGGTGCGCTCTGTCGACAAGGCCGACAACAAGTCCGAGGCGATCGAGTACACCTTCCACGCCGGGCCCGGCGGCTTCCTCCAGCCCTCCGCCAACGAGCGCACCGCCCGCAGGGTGTCTCTCGTCGCGGAGGCCGACACGAAGTACGACAAGGTGTCCTTCTCCTGGCGCCGCTCGGAGGCGGACCCCTGGATGGGCATTCCGCCGGGCGACGTCACGTCCGACGGAACCGTGCTGACCGCCTGGCCTGTGGCCATGACCGGTGGACGCAACGCCGCGCTCGTCTGGGACGCGGCCAAGACGGTGAACCCGGACGGCTCGATCGAGATCAAGGCCGACTTCTCCGGTCCTGACGCCGCATCCGGGAGCACCAAGCCACACACCGTCGTGGTCGATCGCAACGCGCAGGGGGCAGCGCCCGGCCGGATCGGCCCGGGTGCTCTGAACCTGCTGACCGGCGACTTCACCCTGTCAGAGACCGAGGCGTCGTACTTTGGCCTCAGCGTCTCCCGTACCTCTTCCTCCCGTGTTCCTGACGCGAGCGCGGATCAGGAAGGCCAGGTCATGATCTTCGGCAAGGAGTGGTCGGCCGGCACGACCGCTGAGGTCACCGACTCCGACTACACCCACATCCGAAAGATCTCTGACACTTCGGTCGACGTGGTGGCATCCAACACCGACTCGATCAATTTCACGGCGAATGCCGCCAGGACAGGCTGGATTCCGGAGCCCGGCTCGCCGAAGCTGACCCTCAAGGGCAGTGTGACGGGTTCCTTCACCCTCACCGACTCAGAGGGTGCGGTGACGTCCTTCCGCAAGCTGGATGCCGGGTCCACGGTCTGGAATGTGACGTCCACCGTGCTGGACGGAAAGGTGAACTCGGCGACCACCATGGCGTCCGAGACGGTCACCGTGGACGGCGCGAAACTGGCACGTCCCAAGCGTGTCGTGGCCGAGAGCTCGGCCGTGGAATCGGCGACCTGCGCGACAGCCCCCTCCACGAAGGGGTGCCGGGTGCTGGAGTTCGTCTACGCGACGAGCACCACCGCCACAGCCACCGAGCTGGGTGACTACGCGGGCCGGGCGAAGGAGATCCGGCTCTGGGCGACCGAGCCGGGCGCTGCCGCGGCGACCTCGAAGTCCGTGCAGGCGTACGCCTACGACAGCTCGGGCAGGCTGCGTCAGTCGTGGCAGCCGCTGATCGCTCCCGCTCTCAAGACGACGTACGGGTACGACAGTGAAGGACGCGTGACCACGTACACCCCTGCGGGCCAGCTGCCGTGGACCTTCACCTACGGCAAGGCGGGCAGCACCGTCACCGCCGGTGAAGGGATGCTGTTGAAGGCTTCGCGCCCCGCCCTCAAGCAGGGCACGGCCGATGTGGTCGAGGGTGAGGCCGTGACCAGCATCGTCTACGACGTACCGCTGACCGGCGCCGGCGCCCCGTACAACATGAGCACCACCGCCGTGCGCGCGTGGGGGCAGACCGACGTACCCACCGACGCGACCGCCGTGTTCCCGCCCGACTCGGTACCGACCGCGCACACGGGCAGCAGCCTGGGCGCGACGGAATACCGGCGTGCCACCGTCCAGTACCTGGGCGTCTCCGGGAAAGCGCTCAACCAGGCGTCTCCCGGCGGGCACATGGGCGCCACGGAGACCGACCGATTCGGTAACACCGTCCGTGAGCTGACCGCTTCGAACCGTGCCCTCGCACTGGGGCTCACCGCCGCGGACAAGGCCACCCAGGCCGAGCTCGGCATCGCCCAGCTGTCGTCAGCGGAGCGTGCGGAGCTGCTGTCCACCCGGCATGTCCACACCGCTGACGGTGCCCGCAAGGTGGAGGAGTTCGGCCCGCTGCGCAGGATCGAACTGACGGAGGACCTCGCCTCCGGCACCACGACCCTGGTCCCCGCCGGCACACCCGTGATGGCGCGTACGTGGACGCTCTTCGAGTACGACGCCGGCCGGCCCACGGACGGCACGGCCACCGTGAAGGACCAGGTCACCCGGACGACCACGGGCGCTCAGGTGCGTGAGCACCCCACCGTCCAGGGTGAGACCCGGGTGACGCAGACCGTCTACGACTGGGCCAAGGGCGTGCCGGTCAAGACGATCCAGGATCCGGCCGGCCTGGCGAAGACGTCCACGACGGAGTACGACAGCCAGGGACGCATTCACAAGGAGGTTCTCCCGGGCTCCGCTTCCACGGACGCCACCACTCGAGTGACCGCCTACTGGTCAGCCACCGGAACCGGCCCGTGCACGGGCCGACCCGAGTGGGCCGACCAGCTCTGCTCCATCGGCCCCGGCGGCGCGATCACGGGCGGTGGGTCGAATCCGTCCCAGGCGGTGACCACGACCACCGAATACGACGGGTGGGGCAGCATCCAGAAGATCATCGAGACCGCGAACGGCAGCACCCGCACGACGACCACCACCTTCGACGACGCCGGCCGTCCGGCGAAGACGGTGATGACCGGCGGCGTGGGCACCGCGGTACCGGAGGTCACCACGGAGTACGACCCGGCCAACGGGCAGTCGTCCAAGACGACTTCCGCCTCTGGTGGGACGATCACACGGACCTACGACAAGCTGGGACGGCAGATCTCCTACGCGGACGCCGACGGTGGCGTGACGACGATGGCGTTCGACTCCCTCGACCGTCCGGTCAAGGTCAGTGACAACGTCCCGTCCACGCTGACGTTCAGCTACGACCACACGGCCGAGCCGCGCGGTCTCATCACCCGCACCACGGACTCCGTCGCCGGCAGCTTCGAGGCCGACTACGACGCCGACGGTGGCGTCATCAGCGAGAAGCTGCCCGGCGGCTACACCATGACCCAGCGGAAGGACGCCACAGGCTCGGCCCTGTCCCGCACGTACACGCGGAACAGCGACGGCGCCACGGTCTTCTCCGACCAGGTTCAGGAGTCCGTCCACGGCCAGGTGACCGCGCAGGCGGGCTGGTCCGACCAGTCGTACGCGTATGACGCACTCGGTCGGCTGACCACTGTTCTGGACACCGCGAACACGGTGTGCACCCGCCGGGCATACGGTTTCGACCAGCACAGCAACCGCACCTCGCTCACCACAGCGGCCGCGGCTCCGGGTGTGGACTGCCCGACGAGTGGAGGCACTGCCAAGACGTACGCCTACGACAGTGCCGACCGCGCGGTCGACACCGGCTACACGTACGACGCCTTCGGCCGCACCACCGCCGCACCCGGTCATGGCACTCTCGGGTACTACACGAACGACCTGGTCCGCCAGCAGACTGTGGGCACTCAGAGGCAGACCTGGCAGCTGGACTCCTCCATGCGCTTCCGCTCATGGACGACGGAGAGCAACAGCGGCGGTACCTGGACGCAGACGTCGTCCAAGGTCAATCACTACGACAGCGACACCGACTCGCCGCGCTGGGTCGTCGAGAACACGTCGACCGGCGAGCTGACCCGCAACGTGGAAACGGCCGTCGGTGGTCTCGGCGCCATCACCGGTAAGACCGGCGGCACGGTCCTGCAGTTCACCAACATCCACGGTGACGTCGCGCTCCAGCTCCCGCTGGACGCGAGCGTGGCACCCGTCGCGCTGGAGAACGACGAGTACGGCAACCCGCGCGTGGGACAGGCGGCGACCCGGTACGGATGGATGGGCTCGCAGCAGCGCCCCTCCGACTCGCCCTCCCGCCTCACCCTGATGGGGGTACGGCTCTATGACCCGGCCCGGGGCCGCTTCCTGCAGAGCGACCCCGTACCCGGCGGTTCGGCGAACGCGTACGACTACGCCAACGCGGACCCGTGCAACTCCACTGACGCCACCGGTACGTACCCCAACTGCGGGAAACGCCGAATCAAGAACGGCTACGGGATGCGCATCATCGTCAGCCGCAGCAGCGCCGGTATCGCCAAGAACGGCTGGCCGTACATCCGTTACTACGTGAACGTCCAGGTGATGGGCTGGACGAACCGCTACCTGTCGAAGAACGTCTCGTTCGTCGAAGTCTGGGGCAGCCCGCCCGGCCGCAGCGGCAAGCTGCGCAAGATGCAGGCCAAGGGTTCCTGGTACAACCCCATCAAGATCGGCTGGGCGGTCCACGTGGCTGTCCAGGTGAAACCCCGTACCAGGATCTGGACCTATGGCATGGTCGGAGTCTTCGGATGGAACGGGTATGTCGCCGACATGTCCTACTCCTGCATGGCAAAGACGTGATCCGGCTCGGCTGACCGCACACCTGTGCTGTGCGATTTGGGGGGCCCCGCGGGGGGGCCCCAACCCCCCAACCCCCCCCGCAAACCCCCAAACCCCGTGGGATATAAAAAAAAGGAGCGGGC
>NZ_JBHXSG010000032.1:15877-120447 GCF_042714835.1 Streptomyces sp. NPDC058678
GTGGTTTTTTTTTTTTAATTCCCCCCTCCACAATACGACTTACAAAATTTTGCCGTCGGCGTGGCCGACCCCCACGTGGGGGGGGGGGGGGGGGGGGGCCCGGGGGGGCCCCCCCACCCCCCACAACCACCCGCGGAAACCCACAAGCAGCACGTCCGCAGGGAAGCCATGCGGAAAACGAGTCATGCGGAAAACAAGAGGGAAGCGCAATGAGACGAGCAATGGCGGAGATCGCGCTGGCGGCCCTGCAGGCAGGGCCGCCGCAGCCCGGAACCGGAGCCCTTCGTGGCTTGCCCGCGCCTCTCGTCGAAGGGCCCGTCGCCGCCGATGTCCGGATCGACGACGGTCTGGGATTCGCTCTTCTCCTCCACCGTCGAAGTGACGGGCTCGTGTCCGAAGAGCTGTACTACTCCGTACGGAAAAGGAGTGGGGACTGGCTGGGCTGTGAACACCTCAGCGGGGCCGTCCTGGGGTTCGACGTGGAGATGCCGACGGCCATCGAGGATGCCCTGTCAGGTGCCTCACTTGCCGTGGTGTCCGATTCGGAATCCCTCATCTACACAGGTCGTAGCGACGCGGAGGAGGAATACGAGCCTGTACGTGTCCTGACAGTCCTGGTCGGCGGCCATGTGGATCTCATCGAGATCGAGGACCTCTCGCCGGACTCCACAGCACGGGACGGGCATTTCAGGACTGACGTCAGGTCGCCGCTCATGCTGCTCGTGCTGCTGCCCGGGCGGCATCTGCGTGTGTCAGCCCTTCAGCGCCAGGGCCCTTCCCTCGTCATGACCGGCGACGCCCTGGAGTTGTCCTCTCCCGGGTGATGAGCCCTCTTCGCCAGGGTGTCGGCGGCCGGTTCAGGGGGCCGGCTCAGGTGTCAGCCCTTTGTCCCCGCAACCGCTCCCGAGCCTCCATCAGCGCGAACCCCAGCAGGTTCGGTCCCTGCCACCGCTCGGGGTTCTGAGCCGCCTCGTCATCCGCGGCGAGGCCGATGCCCCACACGCGGTCCACGGGGCTCGCCTCCACCAGTACCCGCTTGCCCGTGTTCAGCAGGAACTCACGCAGCTCGGGGTCCGAGGCGAACTTGTGGACGCTGCCCTCGACCACGATCCCGAAGCGCTCCCGCTCCCACATCGCCTCGTCGAAGCCGCGCACGAGCCGCCCCACCTTCTTGGCCGCGGCCGGAGAGCCGGCCGCCAGCACCCGCCGCTCCGCCTCCCCGTCCTCGAACAGCCGCGCTTTCCGCGCCATCATCCAGTGCTCGGCGGTCGCATAGGACACGCCGTCCACGGTGAACGGCGACGGCCACCACTGGCTCAGGCAACTCGCGCCGACCCGGCCGTCCGGCCGCGGCCGGTGCCCCCAGAAGTGCAGATACTTGATCCTCGCCCCCGCCCGGACCTCTCTGACCAGCGCTTCCCGTGAGTCGATCTTCCCTGTGGTTCCCTCCATGCACGCGAGTCTGGCAGGCACCACTGACAGTCCGTCCCCCCCTTTTCCGTGCCTACTCGACACCTGGTCGACAGATTCCGTCGCGTAACCAAAAGGCAACAACGGAATCACTTGTTGAGTGCCCTCTGCTCTGTCAGGATCGGCACTCAAATCGAGCTGGAGCTACGCCGCCCGCCTCCGACGAACGGGGGCGACGGCGGAGGAGAGCGAGAGCGACATGCACAACCCGGGCAATGCCACCCCGGAACGATTTCCCGCCCAGGACCGCTTCGCGGACGGCGCGCAGTTCATCGCGGGGCGCCTGACCAAGGGCAGCTCCGGCCGTACGCACGCGGTCGTCGACCCGTCGACCGGCGAGGCGGCGTACACGTACGAGCTGGCGGGTGCCGCCGATGTGGACGCGGCCGTCGCCGCCGCCCGCGCGGCCTTCCCCGGCTGGTCCTCGGCCACGCCGGGCGAGCGCTCCGACGCCCTGCACCGCTTCGCCGCGGTGCTCGCCGAGCGCGCGGAGGACTTCTCCCGCGCCGAGTCCCTCCAGTGCGGCAAGCCGCTCAAGCTGACCCGCGAGTTCGACGTCCCGGGCACCATCGACAACACCGCCTTCTTCGCCGGGGCCGCCCGCCACCTCCAGGGGCAGTCGGCCGGCGAGTACTCCGGCGACCACACCTCCTACGTACGCCGTGAACCCATCGGTGTCGTCGGCTCCATCGCGCCCTGGAACTACCCCCTCCAGATGGCCGCCTGGAAAATCCTCCCGGCGATCGCCGCCGGCAACACGATCGTCCTGAAGCCCGCCGAGCTCACCCCGCTCACCTCGCTGCTCTTCGCGCAGGCGGCCACCGACGCGGGAATCCCGGACGGCGTGATCAACATCGTCACCGGCACCGGAAGGGAGGCCGGTGAGCACCTCGTCGGCCACCCGGACGTGGCCATGACCTCCTTCACCGGCTCCACCGCCGTCGGCAGGCGGGTCGCCGAGGTCGCCACCGCGACCGTCAAGCGCCTCCACCTGGAGCTGGGCGGCAAGGCGCCCTTCGTGGTCTTCGACGACGCCGACCTGGAGGCCGCCGTCCACGGCGCCGTCGCGGGCGCGCTCATCAACACGGGGCAGGACTGCACGGCCGCCACGCGCGCGTATGTACAGCGGCCCCTCTACGAGGCGTTCGTGGAGCAGACGGCCGCCCTCATGGAGACCGTCCGGCTGGGCGACCCCTTCGCGCCGGGGACCGACCTCGGCCCGCTGATCTCCCACGTGCAGCGCGACCGGGTCGCCGGATTCGTCGACCGGGCGCGTGCCTACGCGCGCGTGGTGACCGGCGGCGAGGCACCCGGGGGTGAGCTCGCCAAGGGCGCCTACTACCGGCCCACGCTCGTCGCGGACGCCGCCCAGGACAGCGAGATCGTCCAGTCCGAGCTCTTCGGGCCAGTGCTCGTCGTCCTGCCCTTCGACAGCGACGACGAGGGAATCCGGCTGGCCAACGACACCCCGTACGGGCTCGCCGCCTCCGCCTGGAGCCGCGACGTCTACCGGGCGAACCGCGCCACCCGCGAGATCAAGGCGGGCTGCGTATGGGTCAACGACCACATCCCGATCATCAGCGAGATGCCGCACGGCGGGTACAAGGCGTCCGGCTTCGGCAAGGACATGTCCGCGTACTCGTTCGAGGAGTACACCCAGATCAAGCACGTCATGTTCGACAACACGGCGGTGCCGCGCAAGGACTGGCACCGCACGATCTTCGGGGACCGATAGCCGTATTCGGGCCGCCTGACCCGCGGCCGCCCACCATCCTCCCGAAAGGGCACCACGCGCATGGAGCAGTACGAGCCCGACCGCCTGTCCCCGGCCCAGGTGGCCGCCATGCGGCGCAGCTTCAGGAACGGCAGGGCCTCCCTCACCCGCCGTTCACTGCTGCGCGCCTCCGCGGGCGGCGCGCTCGCGGTCGGGGGAGTGGGCGCGCTGAGCGCCTGCGGCATCCCCGCGGCGGGCAAGACGCAGGGGGGCGTCTCCGCCGACGACCACTCGGCGAAGGAGAAGACCGTCGACTTCTCCAACTGGACCGAGTACATGGACGTCGACGACAGCGGCAAGCACCACCCGACGCTGGAGCAGTTCACCGAGCGGACCGGCATCAAGGTCAAGTACACCGAGGACATCAACGACAACAACGAGTTCTTCGGCAAGATCAAGCCGCAACTCGCCGCGGGCCAGGACACCGGCCGCGACCTCATCGTCCTCACCGACTGGCTGGCCGCCCGCCTGATCCGTCTCGGCTGGGTCCAGAAACTCGACCCGTCCCACCTCCCGCACGCCTACGCCAACCTGTCGGCGCAGTTCCGCGACCCCGACTGGGACCCCGGCCGCGCCTACTCGTACGTCTGGCAGGGCATCTCCACGGTCATCGCCTACAACAAGAAGGCGCTGGACGGCGTCGAGGTGAAGTCGGTCTCCGACCTGCTCGACAACCCCAAGCTCAAGGGTCGCGTCGGCTTCCTGTCGGAGATGCGCGACAGCATCGGCATGACCCTGCTGGACATGGGCAAGGACCCGGCGAACTTCACCGCCGACGACTACGACGCGGTCATCGCGCGCCTCCAGAAGGCCGTCGACAAGGGCCAGATCCGCCGCTTCACCGGCAACGACTACACCTCGGACCTGACCAGCGGCGACTTCGCCGCCTGCATCGCCTGGGCCGGTGACGTCGTCCAGCTGAAGGCGGACAGCCCGGACATCGACTTCATCATCCCGGACAGCGGCTACATGACGTCGACCGACAACCTGCTGGTCCCCAACAAGGCGCGTCACAAGACGAACGCCGAACGGCTCATCGACTACTACTACGAGCCGAAGCCGGCCGCCGAACTCGCCGCGTACATCAACTACGTGTGTCCCGTCGACGGAGTGAAGGCCGAGCTGGAGAAGATCGACGCGGATGCGGCGAACAACCCGCTGATCATCCCCGACAAGGCCATGGCCGAGAAGTCCCACGCCTTCCGCTCACTGAGCTCGAAGGAAGAGACGGCCTTTGAAGAGAAGTTCGCGAAGCTGACTGGGGCGTGATCACCGTGACGACGAACAAGACGGACCACGGAGGCGACGTCCGCCTCTCGGGCATCAGCAAGACCTACGGCTCCTTCACCGCCGTGCACCCGCTCGACCTGACCGTGCCGCAGGGCTCCTTCTTCGCCCTGCTCGGCGCCTCCGGCTGCGGCAAGACCACCACCCTGCGCATGATCGCGGGCCTGGAGGAACCTTCCTCCGGCACCGTCTTCCTCGGTGACCAGGAAGTCACCAGCCTGCCGCCGTACAAGCGGCCGGTGAACACGGTCTTCCAGTCCTACGCCCTCTTCCCGCACCTCGACATCTTCGAGAACGTCGCCTTCGGTCTGCGCCGACGCGGCATCAAGTCGGTGAAGAAGCAGGTCGAGGAGATGCTCGACCTCGTGCAGCTGGGCGAACAGGCCCGCAAGAAGCCGCACCAGCTCTCCGGCGGCCAGCAGCAGCGCGTCGCGGTCGCCCGCGCCCTGATCAACACCCCCAAGGTGCTCCTCCTGGACGAGCCGCTCGGCGCCCTCGACCTCAAGCTGCGCCGCCAGATGCAGCTGGAGCTCAAGCGCATCCAGACCGAGGTCGGCATCACCTTCGTGCACGTCACGCACGACCAGGAGGAGGCCATGACCATGGCCGACACGGTCGCCGTGATGAACGCGGGCCGCGTCGAACAGCTCGGCTCGCCGGCCGACCTCTACGAGAACCCCAGCACCACCTTCGTCGCCAACTTCCTAGGCACCTCCAACCTCATCGAGGCCGAGGTCGACTCCAGGAGCGGCGACGAGATCGTGCTGAAGGCGGGCGGCGGCAAGCTGGTCCTGCCCGAGGCGCGATGTTCCGCCCCGACGACGACCGGCGGCAAGGTTCTGGTCGGCGTCCGCCCCGAGAAGATCTCCCTCACGCATGTCGACGACGCGGGCGAGATCCCGGCCGGCCGCAACCGCATCACCGGCAAGATCGCCGACTCCAGCTTCATCGGCGTCTCCACGCAGTACGTCATCGACAGCCCGGTCTGCCCTGAGTTCGAGGTCTACGCCCAGAACATCGACCGCGACGCCCGGCTGGTGCCCGGCGCCGACGTCGTCCTGCACTGGAGCCCGGCCCACACCTTCGGCCTGGACGCGGCACAGGACATCGACGCGGGCATCGAGACCGTCGAGGAAGAGGCGGCCTGATGTCGACCCTGACCGAGGCGCCCCCGCCCCTGGCGCCCGCCACGCCGCAGAAGAAGCCCCCGCGCAGACGCGGCCGCCTCGTCCCGTACTGGCTGCTGCTGCCCGGCATCCTCTGGCTGATCATCTTCTTCGCGCTGCCGATGATCTACCAGGCCTCCACGTCCGTGCAGACCGGCTCCCTGGAGGAGGGCTACAGGGTCACCTGGCACTTCGCCACCTACTGGGACGCCCTGTCCGAGTACTGGCCGCAGTTCCTGCGCTCGGTTACCTACGCCGCCGCCGCGACCGTCCTGTGCCTGCTGCTCGGCTACCCGCTGGCCTACCTCATCGCCTTCCGCGCGGGCCGCTGGCGCAACCTGATCATGATCCTGGTGATCGCGCCGTTCTTCACCAGCTTCCTGATCCGTACGCTCGCCTGGAAGACGATCCTCGCCGACGGCGGCCCGGTCGTCGGCGCCCTCAACACCCTGCACGTCCTGGACGTCACCAGCTGGCTCGGCTGGACCTCCGGCGACCGCGTGCTGGCCACCCCACTCGCCGTCGTCTGCGGACTGACGTACAACTTCCTGCCGTTCATGATCCTGCCGCTCTACTCCTCGCTGGAGCGCATCGACGGACGCCTCCACGAGGCGGCGGGCGACCTGTACGCGCGGCCGTGGACCACCTTCCGCAAGGTCACCTTCCCGCTGTCGATGCCAGGCGTGGTCTCCGGCACGCTGCTGACCTTCATCCCGGCGGCCGGCGACTACGTCAACGCGGACCTGCTCGGCTCGACCGACACCCGCATGGTCGGAAACGTCATCCAGAGCCAGTTCCTGCGGATCCTCGACTACCCGACGGCCGCGGCGCTCTCCTTCATCCTCATGGCCGCGATTCTCGTGATGGTCACGGTCTACATCCGCCGGTCCGGAACGGAGGATCTGGTTTAAATGGCCTTCGCCAACTGGCTCAAGCGCCGTCTCGTCGTCATCGCGGGACTGCTGACGCTCGGATATCTCCTGCTGCCGAACGTCGTCGTCACGATGTTCTCCTTCAACAAACCGAATGGGCGCTTCAACTACGAATGGCAGCAGTTCTCCACGGACGCCTGGAAGGACCCGTGCGGTGTCTCCGACCTGTGCGGCTCGCTGTCGCTCAGCCTCCAGATCGCCCTCTGGGCGACGCTCGGCGCCACCGCCCTCGGTACGGCGATCGCCTTCGCGCTGGTCCGGTACCGCTTCCGCGCGCGGGGTGCCGTCAACTCGCTGATCTTCCTGCCGATGGCGATGCCCGAGGTCGTCATGGCGGCCTCGCTGCTCACCCTGTTCCTCAACATGGGCGCGCAGCTCGGCTTCTGGACGATCCTCATCGCCCACATCATGTTCTGCCTCAGCTTCGTCGTCACGGCCGTCAAGGCGCGCGTGATGTCGATGGACCCGCGGCTGGAACAGGCGGCCCAGGACCTCTACGCCGGCCCGTTCCAGACCTTCGTCCGGGTCACCCTGCCGATCGCGGCACCGGGCATCGCGGCGGGCGCGCTGCTCGCCTTCGCGCTGTCCTTCGACGATTTCATCATCACGAACTTCAACGCGGGCTCGACCGTCACCTTCCCCATGTTCGTCTGGGGTTCGGCACAGCGCGGAACACCCGTGCAGATCAACGTCATCGGTACGGCCATGTTCCTGGTCGCCGTACTGCTCGTCCTGACCTCGATGGTCATCGGAAATCGCCGCACCAAGCAAAAGGCGTGAGCCGAAAAGCACTGTAGGGAGTTGACATCATGGCCCCGAGCGCCATGAGCCGTTGGACCACGTCCCTCTCCGACGCCCAGCCGGTCCCGTACTGGCTGGACGACCCCGGCAAGCCCCACCCCGAGCCCGCGCTCACCGGCGCCGAGACCTGCGACCTGCTGGTCGTCGGCGGCGGCTACAGCGGACTGTGGACCGCGCTCCTCGCCAAGGAGCGCGACCCGCAGCGGGACGTGGTCCTGCTGGAAGGCCGCGAGGCGGGCTGGGCCGCCTCGGGCCGCAACGGCGGCTTCTGCGCCGCCTCGCTCACCCACGGCCTGTCCAACGGCCTGACCCGCTGGCCGGACGAGATCCACCGGCTTCAGGAGCTGGGCGCCCGCAACCTCGACGAGATCGAGAAGGCGGTCGCCCGGCACGGCCTCGACTGCGACTTCGAGCGCACCGGCGAGATCGATGTGGCGACCGAGCCGTACCAGGCACGGGAACTGCGCGAGTGGTACGAGGAGATGCAGCGCGCCGGCCTCGCCGACGGCGTGGAGTTCCTGGACGCGGAAGCCGTCCGCGAGCAGGTCGCCTCACCCACCTTCCGGGCCGGCCTCCACGACCGCCGCGGCGTCGCCCTGCTCAACCCGGCCAAGCTCGCCTGGAACCTGAAGCGGGCCTGTGTCCGGCTCGGCGTCCGCGTCCACGAGCACACCCCCGCCCTCACCCTGAAGCCGTACGGCGCCGGGATGGCCGTACGCACTCCCTACGGCTCGGTCCGCGCCCGCAAGGTCGCGCTCGGCACCAACATCTTCCCGAACCTGGTCCGGCGCGTCCGGGCGTACACGGTCCCGGTCTACGACTACGCGCTGATGACCGAGCCCCTGACCGCCGACCAGCTGACGTCGATCGGCTGGAAGAACAGACAAGGGCTGGGGGACAGCGCCAACCAGTTCCACTACTTCCGCCTCTCCGCCGACAACCGCGTCCTCTGGGGCGGCTACGACGCGATCTACCCGTACGGCGGCCGGGTGCGCGCCGAGTACGACGACCGCCCGGAGACCTACGCCAAGCTCGCCGAGCACTTCTTCACCTGCTTCCCGCAGCTGGAGGGTGTCCGCTTCACGCACGCGTGGGGCGGCGCGATCGACACCTGCTCGCGCTTCTCGGCTTTCTACGGCACGGCGCACCACGGGAAGGTGGCCTACGCGGCGGGCTACACGGGCCTCGGGGTGGGAGCCACCCGCTTCGGCGCCGACGTGATGCTCGACCTGCTGGCGGGGGAGACCACGGAACGCACCTCGCTCGAAATGGTCCGCAAGAAGCCGCTGCCCTTCCCGCCGGAGCCCTTCGCGTGGACGGGCATCGCCCTCACCAAGTGGTCGCTGGCGCGGGCGGACGCGCACGGCGGGCGGCGCAACCTGTGGCTGCGGACGATGGATCGGCTCGGGCTCGGCTTCGACAGCTGAACCGCCGTAGGTGAGTCGCGGTCACGCCCACGAGAGGCCGAGGAGCACTCGCGCCGACGCGGAAAGGGGCTACTTGGGTTGGGTGGGCGTCCCTCGCCCGAGGAACAGCCACAAGCAGGAGAGCAGAACCGTGCCCAGACACCAGCTGGCCACGACATCCAGGGGCCAGTGGTAGCCGCGGCGGACCAGGCCGAAACCGACGCCGAGGTTGACGGCCGCGCAGGCGACGAGGAGGGCACGGCGGGCATAGGCCGTGCGCAGCCACGGGAAGAGCAGCAGGGTCGCGGCGCCGTAGGCGATGGCGGCGGTGGCGGTGTGGCCGGAAGGGTAGTAGCCGGTGCCCGGGGGCATGACCGGGGTGCCCGGGCGGGCGGTGAGTTCCTTGAGCGGGATGATCAGCGCTGGGACCAGGGCCATGAGTACGGCCGCGGCGGTGGCCGGAAGCCACCAGCGGTCTGTACCAATGCGGCGGGCCCGCAGGGCGACATACCCGAGGACGACGGCGAGGAACGGGACCGCGACCTGGACACTGCCCAGGTCGGCGAGGAGTTCGCAGACGCGGTCCGGGTGGACCAGGGCGCGGCTGGCCCGTTCGTCCACGCGCAGCAGCAGGCCGTCGTCGACGACCTGCCAGGTGATCAGCGCGAAGAGGAGGGCCGGAAGCCCGAGGAGGAGGAAGGAGGTCGGCCGCCCCGGAACAGGGGGGGTGGTTCCGGGGCGGCCGATCAGATCGGATGGTCGCGCGCCCCGGGGGGTTTGGGGCGAGCGACTGTCCGATCGGTGAGGAGATCCAGAGCCGGAGGCTCCGGTTGTGTGCGCGAGGGCACGACCAGGTCGAAGCTGGGGAGGCCCCGGCCTGATGTCGCCCACAGTCCCCTGTGGGCGGGGTGTATCTCTCATCTGGGTAGAACCTACGACAGGCGACGGGCCTAAGACAGGCGGAATCGCGTCCTGACAGCCACCTCGCACACCTTCTTCACACGCTCTGCCGCTCCCCGCCGCAGCCCCGGAATCCGCTGTGAACTCCGGGGGTGGGACAGGTGTGGCTCCTGTGGCCGGACGGGGCGGTCGACCAGTGGGTTTCCTGAGTCGCCAGGGGTTTCCCCCTGGCGTCAGATGCGCGCGAAGGCCTGCTCGATGATGTCGAGGCCCTCGTTGAGGAGGTCCTCGCCGATGACCAGCGGGGGCAGGAAGCGCAGCACGTTGCCGTAGGTGCCACAGGTCAGGACCAGCAGGCCCTCCTGGTGGCAGGCCTTGGCGAGCGCGGCGGTCGCCTCCGGGTTCGGCTCCTTGGTGGCGCGGTCCTTGACCAGCTCGATGGCGATCATGGCGCCCCGGCCGCGGACGTCACCGACGATGTCGAACTTCTCGGCCATGGCGGTGAGGCGGCTCTTCATGACGGTCTCGATGTTCTTCGCCCTGGCGTTGAGGTCGAGCTCCTTCATCGTCTCGATCGAGCCGAGCGCACCGGCGCAGGCGACCGGGTTGCCGCCGTAGGTGCCGCCGAGGCCGCCGGCGTGCGCGGCGTCCATGATCTCGGCGCGGCCGGTGACGGCGGCGAGCGGGAGGCCGCCCGCGATGCCCTTGGCGGTGGTGATCAGGTCGGGGACGATGCCCTCGTCCTCGCAGGCGAACCACTGGCCGGTGCGGCAGAAGCCGGACTGGATCTCGTCGGCCACGAAGACGATGCCGTTGTCGGCGGCGAACTTGCTGATGGCCGGAAGGAAGCCCTTCGCCGGCTCGATGAAGCCACCCTCGCCGAGCACCGGCTCGATGATGACCGCGGCCACGTTCTCCGCGCCGACCTGCTTGGTGATCTGGTCGATGGCCTGCGCGGCGGCCTCCGGGCCGGCGTTCTCCGGGCCGGTCGGCCAGCGGTAGCCGTACGCCACCGGAACGCGGTAGACCTCGGGCGCGAACGGACCGAAGCCGTGCTTGTACGGCATGTTCTTCGCGGTCAGCGCCATCGTGAGGTTGGTGCGCCCGTGGTAGCCGTGGTCGAACACGACCACGGCCTGGCGCTTGGTGTACGAGCGGGCGATCTTGACCGCGTTCTCCACGGCCTCGGCGCCCGAGTTGAACAGTGCGGACTTCTTGGGGTGGTCGCCCGGGGTCAGCTCGGCGAGGGCCTCGGCGACCTCCACGTACCCCTCGTACGGCGTGACCATGAAACAGGTGTGGGTGAAGTCGGCGAGCTGGGCTGCGGCCCGGCGTACGACGGCCTCGGCGGAGGCGCCGACGGACGTGACCGCGATGCCCGAGCCGAAGTCGATGAGACGGTTGCCGTCGACGTCCTCGATGATTCCGCCGCCCGCGCGCGCGGTGAACACGGGCAGCACGGAGCCCACACCCTGCGCGACCGCGGCGAGGCGGCGGGCCTGCAGCTCCTGCGACTTCGGGCCGGGGATGGCGGTGACGACGCGGCGCTCCTGCGGAAGTGCGGTCATGGGGGGCTCCTGAGATGTTGCTTCTGCCGACTGTTGCCTTCTCTTTTCTCGCAGGCTAGGACGGGTATCGGGGGGTGGGCATGCTCCATGTGGGCGTTGTCGGCGACTCCGGTTGTCCGCGGTGGACATGGCGGCGCGGCCGCGGGTCACTGTCCGTCCGGCCGCGTAAGCGGTGAACTCCCCATGCGAGGGCGTTAGATTGACTCGCTGACGGTGGACGGAACGGCTGGTCAAGGGGCGAGGGCGATGGACAGCGACGGGACGCGGGACGCGCGGGGTACGCATGCGAATCCTGTGCCACGTCCGGCAGGGCCCCCCGAGGTCCCGGCGATGCCTCCGCGGCCCCCCGCGGCCCCGGCCCCGGGTGTGCCGCCGATGCCGGACGGGTCGGCCTTCCTCGCCTGGCTGCGGGCGCCCCGGCCGGAGGCGGCACCGGGCGTGTGGCGGTTCGGCCACAAGCCGCGGCCGCAGGAGGAGCCTGAGCAGATTCCCACGCGGCAGCTGCTGAGCGGGGCGGTGATCGCGCTTCTCGTCGGCTGGCTGGTCTGGTCGCTCCTCTGGAACGGCTACCTCGGCGGCTGGTGGGTGCTGCCCCTCGAACTCTTCACGCCCGACTCCTGGCGCCAGAGCAACGACCGCGTCGGCAACGCCGTCCTCTGGTACAGCTACTACACGCTGATCGCCCTCGTGATCATGCTTGCCGTTGGCCGTCTCGGCCGCTGGGGCGAGGTCTGGCGCCGCTACGGCCCGCCCGCCTGGCGCCGCTCCGCGCCGGTGACGGAACGGCCGCCCACCCCCGAGCAGGACCCCGCCGAGTGGCCCCACCTGCGGGCCGCCGGAGCCGTCGACGCCGCCGAGCGGCTCGCCGCCGAGGCCCGCGCCGGGCTGATGCGGGACGTCGACCACGCCCGGATCGACCGTGCCTGGCAGGGCGTGCGCAGCGGCCGGCACAGCCTCGCCACCTTCACCGGTGCCGTGCTCGGCGAAGGCGCCGCCGCCTGCGCGCATCCCTCCGGCGAGCGCGACCTGTCGACCCGGCTCGCCCGGCACGACCTGGTCACCGGCCAGGTGCGCCTGGGCACCACGGCCGACGACGCCCGCAACCCGTACGCCTACCGCGGCACCGGTCTCGGTCTCGGTACCGAGCTGCTCGGCACCTCGCTCCTCGCCGTCGGGCCGCCCGGCTCCGGCAAGACCGGCACCGTCGTGAACCCGATCGCCGAGTCGCTGTGCCTGCACGCGCTCGCCGGGCGCGCGGCCGTCGTGGTGGTCGGCGCGGCGGGCGCCGGGCTCGGTCCTGCCGACGCCTACGACGTCGTCGTACGGATCGGGAATCCGGAATCGGTGTACGACCTCGACCTGTACGGCGGGACGACGGACCCGGACGAGGCGGCGGCGGTACTCGCCGAGGCGCTCGTCGGCGATCTCGCCGAGCCGCACCAGGGCGGGGACACCCGGCGCTCCACGACCGTCCTCGCCCAGCTCCTCGGACCGTTCCTGGCGGTCCACGGACGCTTCCCCTCCGTACCGGAGCTGCGGCAGCTGCTCGACGGCGCGCCCGCGCCCCTGGCCGCGCTGCGCAAGGGTCTCGAGGACTCCCGGCAGGAGTCGCTGCTGCGCGAACTGGACGCCCGGGAACGGCAGCTGGGACACCCGGGGGACGTGGGCGGAGTGCTGGCGGACCGGGTGGCGCTGCTCGACCGGCCGGCCTTCGCGGGCTTCTTCGACACGTCCGGACAGTCGCGGCCCTTCTCCCTGAAGGCGCTGGACCACCCGGTGCGGGTCCGCATCGACCTGCCGCAGCGCGGACACGCCGACGCCTCGCGGATGCTGGCCCGGCTGGTGCTGGCCCAGTTCACGGCGAGCGTGGCGGTACGGGAGGACCGGTCGCTGTTCGCCTGCCTGGTGCTGGACGACGCCACCGGCGTGGTGACGCCGGAGGCCGTACGGGGCATCCAGCGGCTGCGGTCGGGTAACGCCGGGGTCGTGCTGACGCTGCGCACCCTGGACGACGTACCGAGGCCGCTGCGCGGGCCGCTGCTCGGGGCCACCGGGTGCCGGATGGCGTTGTCCGGACTGACGCCGTGGGACGGGCAGGACTTCGCCGAGGTGTGGGGCAAGGAGTGGATCGAGGCGCGGGACGTCACCGACCGGCAGATCATCGCCGAGACCCCGGCCGGCAAGGTGCTGCACGCGGTGCGGCGGGTGATCACCGGCAAGGCGCCGACCGCGCGGGCGGTGACCGTACGGCAGGTCGAGCGGGAGCGGTGGTCCGCGTCCGAGCTCGCACACGTGCCGCCGGGGCACGCGGTGCTGTCGCTGACGAACGTGAGGGGGGAGCACGCGCCGCCGCTGCTGGTGGATCTGCGGGGCTGAGGAACGGGGATGAAGTCACCGGGTGACCGTACGGTGAGGCAGAATCGACACAGGCCGTTCATACGTTGCGGCCAAAAGATCACAAAGATCACGACGGTCACACATACCTGAAGGCCTCATGCCCCCGACGCTCGCCTCGCTCGTCCACCACTCCGCGCTGAAGCTGACCGTGCGGGCGGGCGGGGACCGCCTGGACGTGCCGGTCCGCTGGGCCCATGTCAGCGAGCTCGCCGACCCCGTGCCCTACATGGAGGGCGGGGAACTGCTGCTGATCACCGCGCTGAAACTGGACGCGGGGGACCCCGAGGCGATGGCCGGCTATGTGAAGCGGCTGGTGGGCGCCGGGGTGGTCGGGCTCGGCTTCGCCGTGGGGGTCACCTACGAGGAGATCCCCCAGGCGCTCGTCGACGCCGCCGAGCAGGAGGGGCTGCCGCTCCTCGAGGTGCCGCGCCGCACACCCTTCCTCGCCATCAGCAAGGCCGTGTCGGCGGCGATCGCCGCCGACCAGTACCGGGCGGTGACCGCGGGCTTCGAGGCGCAGAGAGAACTGACCAAGCAGGCGCTGACGGACGGCCCGGAGGGGTTGCTGAGTTCGCTCGCCTCGCAGGTCGACGGGTGGGCGGCGCTCTACGACGCCTCGGGCGCCGTCGTCGCCACCGCGCCGGAGTGGGCGGGGCGGCGGGCCGCCCGGCTCACCGCGGACGTCGAGCGGCTGCGGGAGCGGCCCGCGCCCGCCTCGTCGGTCGTGGGCGGCCCCGAGCACGAGGACCGGGTCGAGCTGCACTCGCTGGGCACGGGGCGACGGCCGCGGGCGGCGCTGGCGGTGGGGACGGCCGCGGCCCTCGGTACGGCCGAGCGGTACGCCGTCCACTCGGCCATCGCCCTGCTGACCCTCACGACGGAACGCTCACGCTCCCTGCACGCTGCCGAGCAGCGGATCGGTACGGCGGTGCTGCGCATGCTGCTCGCCGGGGAGCCGGACCATGCGCGGACGGTCGCCGGCGACCTGTACGGCGGTCTGCTGGACGCCCCCTTCCGGATGATCGTCGCCGAGTCGGCCTCCGCCGCTTCGGCCGCGCGGGTGCAGACGGACGGCCACGCGCGCGTGCCGCTCGCCAAGGCGACGGCAGCGACGCTCGCCGCGGCCGACACGCACGGGGATCCGCTGGGTGCCCTCACCGACGTGGTGGAGTCGGCCGCGGCCCGCTCCGGCGAGGCCGTGCTGGTCGTGCCGGAGAACGGGGGCGGCGAGGGGGAACGCCTGGTGGTGCTGGCCACGGACGGCGGTGCCGCGGTGGCCGCGTGCTCGGAGTACGCGGCGGCGCTGGAGGCCGCGCGGGCGGGGGTACCGGAGCAGACGGCCGGCGGTGACGAGGACGAGCTGGTCGTGGGGCTCTCGACGCCGGTCGGGCCGATCGCCGCGGCGGCCGCGTACAAACAGGCCGAGCAGGCGTTGTCGGTGGCTCGGCGGCGGGGGCGTGTTCTGGTCGAGCACGAGCAGGTGGCGGCGGGGTCCGTGCTGCCGTTGCTCGCGGACGACGCGGTGAAGGCGTTCGCGGACGGGTTGCTCCGGCCGCTGTACGAGCATGACGCGACCGGGCGGGGGGATCTGGTGGCCTCGCTGCGGGCGTGGTTGTCGCGGCACGGTCAGTGGGACGCGGCGGCCGCGGATCTCGGGGTGCACCGGCATACGCTGCGGTACCGGATGCGGCGCGTCGAGGAGATCCTGGGGCGGTCGCTGGACGATCCGGATGTGCGGATGGAGTTGTGGCTGGCGTTGAAGGCGACGTCGGCGGAGTAGGACGCCGAGGGCCAGACCCCGTCGGCCCCACCCGACCCACCCGTCTCGGTCGGTCGAAAGGTGGCCCTTGTGGCCAGCCGTTCATCCAAGCGAGTCGGACCTGCACCCCCACCACCCTGCCGATCCGGCACACTCCCCACCCCCACCACTACACCTCGGACAAACGCCCTCCGCCCTCCCCGCCCCTACCGTCGACACATGACTTCCACCCACGCCTTCTGGCTCGCCGGCCGCCAGGCCACCGGCGAGGACAGCTTCGACGTCACCTCGCCCTGGGACGGTCGCCTGGTCGGCAAGGTCGCCGTGCCGAGCGACGCGCAGATCGAGGAGGCCGTGGCCGCCGCGCACGCCGTACGGGACGAGTTCGCGGCCACCCCCGCCCACGTCCGGGCCGCCGCCCTGGATCACGTCAGCAGGCGGCTGGCCGAGCGCACCGAGGAGATCGCGCAGCTCATCTCCGCGGAGAACGGCAAGCCGATCAAGTGGGCCCGCGGCGAGGTCGGCAGGGCCGTCTCCGTGTTCCGGTTCGCCGCCGAGGAGGCCCGTCGGTTCAACGGCGGCGAGGCCCAACGGCTCGACACGGACGCCGGCGGTCAGGGCCGTCTCGCCCTCACCCGCCGCTTCCCGAAGGGCGTCGTGCTCGGGATCGCGCCGTTCAACTTCCCGCTGAACCTGTGCGCCCACAAGATCGCCCCGGCGATCGCGGCCGGTGCCCCGATCATCCTGAAGCCGGCACCCGCCACCCCGCTTTCCGGGCTGGTCATCGGCGAACTGCTCGCCGAGACCGAGCTGCCGGCGGGCTCGTGGAGCATCCTCCCCGTCCCGAACGACCGGATGCCCTCCCTCGTCCAGGACGAGCGACTGCCGGTGATCTCCTTCACCGGTTCCGAGACGGTCGGCTACGCGATCATGGACTCGGTGCCGCGCAAGCACTGCACCCTGGAGCTGGGGGGCAACGGCGCCGCGGTCGTCCTCGGGGACTACGCCTCCGACGCCGACCTCGACTGGGCCGCCACCCGCATCGCCGCCTTCTCCAACTACCAGGGCGGCCAGTCCTGCATCTCCGTCCAGCGGGTCATCGTGGACGCCTCCGTCCACGACCGGCTGCTGGCCCGCGTGGTCGCCGCCGTCGAGGCCCAGGTCACGGGTGACCCGTCCGACGACAAGACCGACGTCGGGCCGCTGGTCAGCGAGGACGCGGCCAAGCGGGTCGAGGCGTGGGTGCGGGAGGCCGTCGAGGCGGGAGCGCGGCTCCTCACCGGCGGTGAGCGCGACGGCGCCTCCTACGCGCCGACCGTCCTGACCGACGTGCCGGCGAGCACCACCATCTCCTGCGAGGAGGTCTTCGGACCGGTCCTCACCGTGCAGAAGGTGGACGGCGAGGCCGCGGCCTTCGCCGCCGTCAACGACTCCAAGTACGGCCTGCAGGCGGGTGTGTTCACCCACGACCTCCAGGCCGCCTTCCGTGCCCACCGCGCCCTGGAGGTCGGCGGTGTCGTCATCGGCGACGTGCCCTCCTACCGCGCCGACCAGATGCCGTACGGCGGTGTCAAGCAGTCCGGAGTGGGCCGCGAGGGCGTGAAGTTCGCGATGGACGACTACACGTACGAGCGGGTCCTGGTCCTGACCGGACTGGCCCTCTAGCTCATGGGAACCATTTTCATATAGGCTCCCCGAAGGGGTCCGGCACCGATGCCTTCCGGTGCCGGGCCCCTTCTCTGTGCCGGTCTTCCCCGGACCCTCAACCGGAGAAGCCGACGTGCGCGAGCCGCAGCGGGCCGCGCAGTCTGAGGTGGACGTCATGCACGCCCTCGGCGACGATGCCGGCGCCGAGGGTGGTGTAGGCGTACGGCCCGGAGTCGGACGCGCCCGACGTCAGGGTGGCGAGCACCGGACCGCCGTCGAGCGAGAGCTCCACCACGCCCTCGCCGGACACGGTCACCTGCACCTGTGTGACACCGGCGCCGAAGTCACAGCACCGGTACACCAGTTCACCAATCCGGCGCTCCGCCGCCGCCACCGCGTCGCCCGACGTCTTCGTGCGGTCGACGATCTCGACCCCGCTCTGGTCGTCGAAGTCGGCCGCGTCCAGGCCGCGTTCGCGCACGGGACGAGGGGCGGAGGGCTCGCCGTCCAGCAGTACGGTCGTACGAAGGCGGACGTCCTCGCTGGAGGTGCCGGCCAGCAGCTCGTACGGGCCCGGCTCCAGGCGCAGGCGGCCCTGGGCCACGTCCCAGAACTCGAAGGAACGCAACGGGACGTCGAAGGTCAACTCCTCCTTGGCGCCCGGCGCGAGGGTCAGGCGGCGGTGCGCCAGCAGCTCGCGGCGCGGGCGCGGGACCACCGGGTCCACGGCGCGGGTGTAGAGCTGGGCGACCTCGTCGGCCGTGACGTCGCCGGTGTTCGTGACCGTGAAGGAGACGTGCAGTGTCTCGCCCTCGATGCGGGAGCCGAGATCGCCGTACGAGAACGTCGTGTACGACAGTCCGTGTCCGAACGGGAACAGCGGCGTGCCCTCGAAGTAGAGGTAGGTCTGGCGGCTGCCGATCACGTCGTAGTCGAGGAGGCCGGGCAGGTCGGCGTCGTCGGCGTACCAGGTCTGCGGGAGGCGGCCGGCGGGGGAGACGTCGCCGGCCAGGACGCGGGCGAGCGCGGTGCCGGCCGCCTGGCCGCCGTGGGCGGTCCACAGCGCCGCCCGGAGGTCGGCGGTGTCGACCGCGTAGGGGTAGGCGGAGGTCAGCGCCAGGACGGTGTTCGGGTTGGCGGCGCGGGCGGCGCGCAGCAGGCGCTCCTGCTGGGCGGGCAGGCGCAGGGTCGTGCGGTCCTCGGTCTCGCGGCCGTTGATGTGCGGGTCGTTGCCCGCGACCACCAGTACCACATCCGCCTCGGTGGTGACCCTGGTCACTGCGTCCTCGCCGCGTTCGACGACGATGAGCTCGAACGTTTCCGGATTCTCGTCGGCAACCTTTACTCCGTCGGCGGAGACAGAGACGTGGCGACCCGTACCGACGTGCCTGAGGAGGTGTCCGTTCCCGTGCGGTTCCAGCCGAAACGTCTCCTGGACGACCCAGCCGCCGGGCTGGTCGGCGGAGGCGCGTACGTAGCCGTCCTCGGCGACCGAGAGGTAGCGGCCGTCGGGCGCGCGCAGGGTCAGGATGCCCTCGCCCCAGTCGACGAGCGCGAGTTCGGTGCCGACGGCGGCCGCGGTGAGCGGGGGAAGGTCGGTGCGGCCCGCGAGGAGGGCCGGGTCCAGCGCGCCCTCGGCGCCGCGCGCCTCGTCGGCCACTCCCTCGGCGGAGGGCACCTGGAGGAACGTACCTCCCGAGGTCTTCAGCAGGACCCGGTCCACTCCCTCCGCGAACTCGACGCGCTCCGCGCCGAACCGCTCGTACAGGCCCTCCAGCGGGGTCGAGCGGTGGATGAGGGTGCCGCTGTACCAGTCGAGCTTGCACTCGTCGGCGAGCAGGCCGACCACGGCGATCCGGGTGTCCGGGGCCAGCGGCAGCACGCCGTCGTTCTTGAGCAGGACGACGGCCTGCTCGGCGGCCTCCTGGGCGAGCGTGCGGTGCGCCGGGGTGTCGAAGTCCCTGGTGTCCGCGTACGGGTCGTAGTGCGGGTCGAACTCGCCGAGCCGGAAGCGCACCGAGAGCTGGCGGCGTACGGCGGCGTCGAGGTCGGCCTCGGTCAGCAGGCCCTGTTCCAGGGCTCCCTTGACGCGGGCGACGATCTTCGAGCTGTCCGTGCCGTGGTCGGTGAAGCTGTCGACGCCGGCGAGGACCGCGGCCGCGGTGGCCTCCTCGTGGGTGTCGAAGTAGTGCTCGGAGTCGACCAGGTTGGAGGGCGCGCCCGCGTCCGAGCAGACCAGCAGGTCCTCGTCGGTCCAGGCGCGCAGCTGCTCGCGCAGGTAGGGCGAGACGTGGTTCGGACGGCCGTTGACCAGGTTGTACGCCGGCATCACCCCGGCCGTGGCGCCCGCCTCGACCGTCTCGCGGAAGGCGCGCAGATCGTACTCGTGCAGCACCCGCGGACGCACCGAACTCGACGCGGTGGCGCGGTCCGTCTCGTTGTTGTGCGCCAGCCAGTGCTTGAGGACCGGCGCCGTGCGCCAGTACGTCGGATGGTCGCCGCGCAGACCGTGTGTGTAGGCGGTGGCGATGGCCGAGGTGAGCTTCGGGTCCTCCGAGTAGCCCTCCTCGTTACGGCCCCACAGCGGATGCCGGAGCAGGTTCACCGTCGGCGACCAGACGTTGAGGCCGACGCGGTCGTCCCGGGCGCGCATCGCGCGGACCTCCCTGGACACCGCTTCGCCGACCCGTCGTACGAGATCGGTGTTCCAGGTCGCGCCGAGGCCGACGGCCTGCGGAAACACCGTGGCGGGGCCCATCCAGGCCACGCCGTGCAGGGCCTCCTGGCCGGTGCGGAACTCGGCGACGCCCAGCCGTTCGACGGCCGGCGCGAACTGGTGCAGGAAAGCGACCTTCTCGTCGAGGGTCAGCCGCGACAGCAGGTCGTCGATGCGCTTCGCGAACGGCAGGCGCGGATCGCGGAAAGGCGTCGTAGGCGGCGTTTGTGCGGTCACGTGGTGATCCCCTTGCGATGGAGCGGCGAAGCGCTTTCGAAGCGCTTCGATGCTCATTCGATCCAGGGGTGGGTGTCAAGACACCCCGGGGCAACAACTCCGACTCCCGACCGACATTTCAAGTCGCGCAAGAGGCTGATCCGATCCTCCACACCTCGGAGGAATCTTGGGAACGACCCTTGTGCACCCTTGGGTGTTCACTTAACCTCGCAGCAACATCGAAGCGCTTCGACTACTTCGACCGCGAGGACGGCCCGCCGGACGGCTCGCCTTCCTCCGAGGTTCCAAGAACCGCTTCAGCTCAGCCAGTTCCACACAAGACACCGCAGCCGACGGCTCCACCGCCGGGTGTCCTGGTGCGCCATGAAGGGTTGACGCAATGACGCCGAACGCCGCTTCCGCCTCCTCCGGGCCCAGCCGGAGAAGCTTCCTCGCCTCCTCTGCGGTCGTCACCGCAGCGGTGGCGGGCGGGATGCCGCTGCTTGCCGCCTGCGGCGGCTCCGACAGCGGCTCCAAGGACGGCACGACCTCGGGCAAGGACGCGAAGAAGATCCTGCCCGCCTTCGTGGCGCAGAACGTGGTGACGCCGGACATTCCGTCGAAGAACGGCTCCTCGATCGGCTTTACCAGCAAGCTCTCGCTCGCCGACCTGAAGACCTCGGTGCCGCAGAAGCTGGGCAAGGGCAGCACTATCAAGATCATGTCGCCGTTCTGGGGCACGCCGCCGAAGGGCAGCAACCCGTACTACTCGACGATGAACGCGACGATCGGCGCCGACGTCGTCTGGCAGAACCAGGACGGCAACACGTACGACGAGAAGCTGGGCGCGGTCCTCGCCTCCAGCGACATGCCGGACGTCGTGGTGATCCCCAGCTGGAACATGGGCGGCAAGATCCCCAGCGCCATCATCAGCAAGATGGCCGACCTCGGCCCGTACCTCTCGGGCGACAAGGTCAAGGAGTACCCGAACCTCGCCGCCATCCCGACCGATGCCTGGCAGCGCTCCATCTTCGGCGGCAAGCTGTGCGGCCTGCCCCAGCCCTCTCCCGCCGTCGTCGGCATCGTGCCCTTCTACCGCAAGGACGTCTTCGACAAGGAGGGTTACGAACTCCCCACCTCCGCCGACGAGTTCCTGGCCCTCGCCAAGGAGATCACCAACGCCAAGGCGAAGGTGTGGGCCTGCGACGACATGAAGTGGACCGCCTTCAACAGCTTCGGCGTGCTGTCCGGAAGCGAGAAGTCGCTCGGCTGGAATGTCGTCGACGGCAAGCTGATCTACCGGGTCGAGACCGACGAGTACCTCGAAGCGCTGGAGTGGACGCGCAAGCTGTACGCGGCGGGCGTCGTCCACCCCGACGCCAGGGCGGCGAACCAGGGCAACGCGGGTCAGCGATTCACCGACGGCCAGGTCCTGATGTACAACCAGAACATCTCGGACTGGTGGGGCAAGATGGCCGAACAGACCGGCCAGAACAAGGACTTCCGCATCTCCGGCATGGACATTTTCGGCCATGACGGGGGCGACCCCCAGTTGTGGGCCGGATCACCTGCGGGCATCTTCGCCTTCATCAACAAGAAGGCGTCCAAGGCAGTGATCCACGACGTGCTGGCTGCCGCGAACGTCACCGCGGCCCCGTACGGCACCAAGGAGTACATGCTCACCAACTACGGGGTGGAGGGCACGCACTACACGGTCAAGGACGGCGTTCCCACCAAGAACGACAAGGGCAACCAGGAGGTCCTGAACGCCTTCGTCATGCTCGCGAGCCCCGCCCCGACCATCGCGCACCCCGACTTCCCGGACATCGCGAAGGAACAGGTGGAGTGGCAGCAGCGGATGGGCGCCTTCACCAAGAAGTCCTCCTTCTTCGGACTCCAGATCACCGAACCGGCCCGCTACACCAGCCTCTCCAACGACTTCGAGGATCTGGAGGACTCCGTCGTCCGCGGCCGCAAGAAGGTCAGCGACATGCAGCAGGCGGTGGCGGAGTGGAAGAGCCAGGGCGGCGACAAGCTGCGCGACTGGTACCAGAAGCTGCTGGACGACAGCGGATCCGCGCAGGGGTGACGAAGTGGCACACAGCACCACTCCGGGCGCCGCCGCGCGCACGGCGCCGCCGTCGACAACGGACGACACCGCCCAACCCTCCGTCGGAGGGCGCAAGTCCACCAAGCCCACCAAGTCCTCCGGCGTCTCCAAGGCCGAGAAGAAGGCCCTGAAGAAGGCCGCGAACGGCGGCACCCTCAGGACCCGCCTCAAGCGGGACCGCACGCTGATCCTGATGACCCTGCCGGCCGTTCTGCTGGTCCTGGTCTTCAACTACATACCGATCCTGGGCAACGTCGTCGCCTTCCAGGAGTACGACCCGTACGTCAGCGACAACGGCTTCGTCGCCATCTTCCACAGCCCCTGGGTCGGCTTCGAGCAGTTCTCGCGGATCTTCGAGGACTCGGCGTTCTGGGACGCCGTCAAGAACACCTTCGTCCTGTTCTCGCTTCAACTGGTGCTCTTCTTCCCTGTCCCGATCGTGCTCGCGCTGCTCATCAACAGCGTGATCAGGCCCCGGGTGCGGGCCGTGTCGCAGGCGATCCTCTACCTGCCGCACTTCTTCTCCTGGGTGCTGGTCATCACCGTCTTCCAGCAGATCTTCGGCGGCGCCGGCATCATCGCGCAGACCCTGCGCGAGCACGGCTACGAGGGCTTCGACCTCATGACCGACCCGGGGATCTTCAAGTTCCTGGTGACGGCGGAGGGCGTCTGGAAGGACGCCGGCTGGGGCATCATCGTCTTCCTCGCGGCACTGGCCTCCGTCAGCCCCGATCTGTACGAGGCCTCGGCGATGGACGGGGCCGGACGATGGCGCCGGATGTGGCACGTCACCCTGCCGGCACTGCGCCCGGTGATCGCCCTGCTCCTGGTGCTGCGTGTCGGTGACGCGCTCACGGTCGGTTTCGAACAGATCCTGCTGCAGAGAGACGCGGTGGGTCCAGGCGCGTCGGAAGTGCTCGACACCTTTGTGTGGTGGAACGGCGTCCGCAACCAGGAGTTCAGTTATGCGGCCGCGGCAGGCCTGATCAAGGGCGTGGTCAGTCTCGGGCTTGTCCTCGCCGCGAACAAGGTCGCCCATCTCATGGGCGAGCAGGGGGTGTACAAGAAGTGAGCGCTGTCACCGAGGAACGGCCGAAGGCCCCCGCCCCGAAGGCTCCCGGACGCTGGGCCGCCCCGCCGCGGCCCGTTTGGGAGGAGAAGCCCAACCCCGCCGGGCTCGCGAGCAAGGGCATCGTCCTGACCTTCGCCTGCTTCGCCGTCCTGTTCCCGCTGTGGATCGTCGTCGTCACCAGTCTGTCCACGAAGCAGGCCATCAGTGAGGCCGGCGGCCTGGTGGTGATCCCCAAGGAGATCACCTTCATCGCCTACCAGGAACTGCTGAGCGGCGGCCAGGTCACCCGTGCCACCCTTGTCAGCCTGGGCGTCACGCTCGTCGGCACACTGTTCTCGATGACGGTGTCCATCCTCTCGGCGTACGGGCTCTCGCGTATCGGGTCGGTCGGGCACCGCTGGTTCCTGATGATCCTGCTCGCGACGATGTTCTTCGGCGCCGGCCTCATCCCCACGTATCTGCTGGTGCAGTCCCTGGGGCTGACCGACACGTATCTCGCGCTGATCCTGCCGAGCGCGATCAGCGTCTTCAACATCCTGGTGCTGCGGGCGTTCTTCATGGGCATCTCGCCGGAGCTCACCGACAGCGCGCGGATCGACGGGGCGGGGGACTGGCGGATCCTGTGGCAGATCGTGATGCCACTCTCCCGCGCGGTCATCGCGGTGATCACGCTCTTCTACGCCGTCGGCTACTGGAGCGCCTGGTTCAACGCGTCGATCTACCTGGGCGACCAGGACATGATGCCGCTGCAGAACGTCATGATCCAGCTCGTCCAGAAGCAGGAGCCTCCGGTCGGCATGGGCCAGGCCATCAAGACGGGCCAGCTCTCCGCGCTCGCCGTTCAGATGGCGGTCATGGTGCTGGCCCTGCTGCCCGTCGCCTTCCTCTCGCCCTTCGTCCAGAAGCACTTCAAGAAGGGCATGCTGACGGGTGCGGTGAAGGGCTGACCTGCGCCTACCCAGCGGGGGGCATCTGTGGTCCGGCGGCTGCGGGTTCCGTTGTGGCCGGTCGCGCAGTTCCCCGCGCCCCTGAGGTTGCGTCCACTTCCCCCTTTCTTGCAGATCGAGGTCTGTCATGCGTACGTCCCGCCTCAGTAGACGTGCCGTTCTCGCCGGAACCGCGGCCGCCGCCGCGCTCACCGCGATTCCCGTGGGCCAGGGGCGTGCGTACGGCGCCGAAGCCGCCGTCGCCCCCACCTACCGCTGGCGCACCGCCGTCATCGGCGGTACCGGATTCGTCACGGGTGTTCTCTTCCACCCCTCCGTACGCGGTCTCGCCTACGCCCGTACCGACATCGGCGGCGCCTACCGCTGGGACGACCGGGCCGCCAGTTGGACGCCGCTCACCGACCACCTCGGCTGGGACGACTGGAACCTCCTCGGCGTGGAGGCGATGGCCGTCGACCCCGCCCACCCCAACCGTCTCTACCTCGCTCTCGGCACCTACGCCCAGTCCTGGGCGGGCAACGGCGCCGTCCTGCGCTCCGAGGACCGGGGCGCGACCTGGGCCCGCACCGACCTCACCGTGAAGCTCGGTGCCAACGAGGACGGCCGCGGCACGGGGGAGCGGCTTCTCGTCGACCCGCGCGACAGCGACACCCTGTGGCTGGGGACCCGGCACGACGGGCTGCTCAGGTCCACCGACCGGGGCGCGACCTGGGCGGCCGTGACCGGCTTCCCGGGCGCCCCGAGCGCGTCCGGCCAGGGCGTCACCTTCCTGGTCGCCGCCGGGCGCACCCTCTACGCCGGCTGGGGCGACTCGGACGGCACGTCCGCCAACCTGTACCGCACCGCCGACGGCACCACCTGGAAGGCCGTCCCCGGCCAGCCCTCCGGCACCGCCGCCAAGGTCCCGATCCGCGCCGCGTACGACAAGACCACCCGCGAGCTGTACGTGTCGTACGCGAACGCGCCCGGCCCCAACGGCCAGTCCGACGGCAGTGTGCACAAGCTGCGCACCACGGACGGGAAGTGGACCGAGGTCACGCCGGTGAAGCCGGGCGGGACCACGAGCGACGGCTCCGCCGACAGCTTCGGCTACGGCGGCGTCGCCGTCGACGCCTGTCGCCCCGGCACCGTCGTGGTCTCCACCAACAACCGCTGGGCGGCGATCGACACCCTGTACCGGACCACCGACGGCGGCCGTACCTGGACGTCCCTCAAGGACGCCGCGGTCTTCGACGTGTCCGAGACTCCCTTCCTCAAGTGGGGCGGCGACCAGCCCAAGTTCGGCTGGTGGATCCAGGCGGTCGGCATCGACCCGTACGACTCGAAGCACATCGTCTACGGCACCGGCGCCACCCTCTACGGCACCCGGGACCTGAAGCGCTGGGCCCCGCAGATCCGCGGTCTGGAGGAGACCGCCGTGCGCCAGCTGATCTCGCCCCCGGCCGGGGAGGCGCACCTGCTCAGCGGGCTCGGGGACATCGGCGTGATGTACCACGAGCGGCTCACGGCGTCTCCGTCGCGCGGCATGGCGTCGAACCCCGTGTTCGGGTCGGCGACGGGACTCGCGCAGGCCGCGACGAGACCGGCGTACGTGGTCCGCGCGGGCTGGGGCGACAACGGCAACGGCGCCTACTCGAACGACGGCGGGCAGACCTGGGCGCCCTTCAAGGCCCAGCCCGCGATCGCCAAGGACGCGCCGGGGCCGATCGCCACCAACGCGGACGGCAGTGTGTTGCTGTGGTCCTTCGTGCACTGGGACGGCACGAAGTACGCGGCCCACCGCTCGGCGGACAACGGCGCCACCTGGACCGAGATCTCCTCCTTCCCGAAGGGCGCCACGCCGGTCGCCGACCCGGCCGACCCGACGCGCTTCTACGCGTACGACACCGACACGGGAACGCTACTCGCCAGCACTGACAGTGGCCTCTCGTTCACAGCGCGTGCGACCGGGCTGCCCTCCGGGGACAGCCAGTTCAAGCTGGTCGCGGCGCCGGGCAGATCCGGTGACCTGTGGCTCTCCGCGAAGTGGAACGGCCTGTACCGGTCCACCGACGGCGGGGCCACCTTCTCGAAGCTCGACAGCTGCCGGGCCTCGTACACCCTCGGCTTCGGCAAGGCCGCCGAAGGGGCGCAGTACCCCGCCATCTACCAGGTCGGGTCCACCGAGACCATCACGGCCGTCTACCGCTCCGACGACGAGGCGAAGACCTGGGTGCGCATCAACGACGACGCCCACCAGTGGGGCTGGACCGGCGAGGTCATCGTCGGCGACCCGCGGCTGTACGGCCGCGTGTACCTCGCCACCAACGGGCGCGGCATCCAGTACGGGGAGCCGGTCTGATGCCGGCCGAACACCGGCCCACTCTGGCCGACGCCACCCGCGGCCGCATCCTCTACGGCGGCGACTACAACCCCGAGCAGTGGCCCGAGGAGACCTGGCTCGACGACGTCCGCCTGATGAAGGACGCCGGCGTCAACAGCGTCACCCTCGGCGTCTTCTCCTGGGCGAAGCTCGAACCCCGCCCCGGGGAGCGGGACTTCGGCTGGCTGGACCGGCTGATGGACCTGATGCACGAGAACGGCATCGGGGTCGTCCTGGCCACGCCCACCGCCTCGCCCCCGCCCTGGATGGGGCACCTGCACCCCGAGACCCTGCCCGTCGACCAGGACGGCCGTACCGAGTGGTGGGGCGGCCGCCAGCACTTCTCGCACTCCAGCGCCACCTACCGCCGTCACGCCGCCACCATCACCGAGGACCTCGCCGCCCGCTACGGCCCCCACCCGGCCCTCACCATGTGGCACATCAACAACGAGTACTGCACCTACGACTGGAGCGACGAGGCCGCCGCCCGCTTCCGCGGCTGGCTCCAGGAGAAGTACGGCACGCTCGGCGCCCTCAACGAGGCCTGGGGCACCGCCTTCTGGAGCCAGGGCTACGGGGACTGGGCGGAGATCCACACCCCCCGGCACGCCCACTACCTGAAGAACCCCACCCAGGTGCTGGACTTCAAGCGGTTCACGTCCGACATGCTCCTGGAGTGCTACGTCGCCGAGCGCGACATCGTCCGCCGAGCCACCCCGCACATCCCCGTCACCACCAACTTCATGCCGCTGTGGGTGGGCCAGGACGCATGGCGTTGGGTCGAGGAGGAGGACGTCGTCTCGGTCGACCTCTACCCCGACCCGCGCGACCCCCTCGGCGCCCAGAACGGCGCCCTCGTCCAGGACATGACGCGCTCCCAGGCGCGCGGCCCCTGGATGCTGATGGAACAGGCGGCAGGACCGGTCAACTGGCGGGGCGTCAACCACCCCAAGCCGCGGGGCCTCAACCGCCTCTGGTCGTTGCAGGCCGTCGCCCGAGGGGCCGACGCCGTCTGCTACTTCCAGTGGCGGCAGTCCCGGCAGGGCTCGGAGAAGTTCCACTCCGGGATGGTCAGTCACGCGGGGGAGGAGGGCCGTACGTACCAGGAGGTCAAGCAACTCGGCGCCGAACTCGCCAAGATCAGCCAGCAGGTGACGGACAGTCACTCGTTCCACGACATCGCCGTCCTGCACGACTGGCACGCCTGGTGGGCCGGCGCCCAGGACGGCCGTCCGTCCACGCACGTCGACCACCCCGAACTCGTACGAGCCTGGCACCGGGCCCTCTGGGAAGCCCACCTCACCACCGACTTCGCCCACCCCGAACACGACCTGAGCCCCTACAGGCTCGTCGTCGTCCCGCAGCTCTACGCCCTCACCGACGCGGCGATCGAGAACCTCCTCGGATACGTCCGCGGCGGCGGCACCCTCGTCTCCGGCTTCCTCACCGGCGTCGCCGACGAGGACGACCGGGTCCGGCCCGGCGGCATGGACGCCCGCCTGCGCGACCTGTTCGGCATCCGCACCCTGCACGAGTGGTGGCCCCTGGACGCGGGCGAGACCGTCGAGTGCGACGGCTTCCGCGGCACCCTGTGGTCGGAGGAGATCGAGAAGGCCGAGGACGGCGAGGTCGAGGCCACGTACAAGGGCGGGGAGCTCGACGGGCTGCCGGCCGTGCTCCGCAAGGGACGTGCCTGGTACGTCTCGACGCTCCCCGAGCCGGACGCGATGCGCGAACTGCTCGCCCGGATCGCCGCCGACGCGGGCGCCCGCCCCGTGCTCGACGCGCTGCCCGCCCAGGTCGAGGCGGTCCGCCGCGGTGACCTGCTGTTCGTCCTCAACCACGGGCGCGAGTCGGTGACGGTCGACGTGCCGGGCACCCACCGGGACCTCCTGACGGACGTGACCGTCACGGACGAGCTCACCCTCGGCCGCTACGGAGTGGCGGTGCTGAGGCCATGAGCGCCGGTCCCGTCCACGGCACCTGGGAGCCGCGGCCCGCCGCCCGCTGGGAGGACGCCTTCCTGTCCGGCAACGGCCGGCACGGCGCCATGCTGTTCGGTGATCCGAACGACGAGCGGGTCGTCGTCACGCATCACACCCTCGTCCGTCCGAACGGCGCCGAGCACGCCCGCCCACCGGAGCTCGCCGGCCAACTCACCGCGCTCCAGGACCGGTTGCTCGCCGGAGAAGCGGCCGCCGCCGAGACCTTCACGGACGGCCGAGACCTTCAGTGGGTCCAGCCGTTCCACCCGGCCTTCCAGGTACGGCTGCACAGGACGACCGAGGGCGAACCGCGCGCGTACCGCCGATCCGTCGACTTCACCACCGGCGTGGCCACGGCCGAGTGCGCCGACTGGAGCAGCCGGGTCTTCGTCTCACGCGCCGACGACGTCATCGTCCAGCACGTCCGCACCACCGACCTGACCGTCTCCCTCGACCACCGGCTCCCGGGCGCACCCCACGACCTCGCCGTCGGTCACGGCGCCGTCCTCACCCCCGACGGCGCCCTGCTCACCCTGCGCGCCCGCTACCCCGGCAGCGACCGCGCGTACACCGGCGTGACGCTGGTCGCCGTCACCGGCGGCCGTACGACGCTCACCCCTCCCGGTCTTCGGATCACCGGCGCCGAGTCCGTGCTCCTGCTCACCCGCGTCCTGCGCCACACAGGCGCCCCGGGCACCCCGAACACCCCGGACACCGACGACCCGGACGCCCTTGCCCAGGCCCGCGCCCTCGGCGACCTGATCCCGGACGACGACGACCCGTACGCCCGCCTCCTGGAACGCCACACCCGGCCGCACCGCACCGCCTACGAGCGCGTGACCCTCGATCTCGCAGCGGATCCCGCCGAACGCGAGCTGCCCGGCTCGGAGTTGCTGAGCCGCCCCGACAGCCCCGCCCTCCTGGAACGCCTCTTCGCCGCCGGCCGCTACCACCTGCTCTCCGCCAGCGGGATGCTCCCGCCCCGCCTCGTCGGCCTCTGGACCGGCGACTGGAACACGGCCTGGTCGGGCGCGTTCACCACCAACGCCAACCTCAACCTCCAGACCGCCTCCGCGGCGGCCGCCGCCCTCCCCGAAGTCACCGAGGCACACGCCTCCCTGATCCACCGCCAGGTCGGCGACTGGGCCGAGAACGCCCGCGTGACCTTCGGTGCCCGAGGCGTGGTCGCGCCCACGCACACCGACGGCGAGTCCGGATTCACGTACCACTTCGACCGTGAATACCCGCACCAGCTGTGGACCGCCGGTGCCGACTGGCTCCTCAAACCCCTCGTCGACCACGACGAGACCCGCGGTGAACAGGATCCGCGCACCGCCCATGTCCTCGCCCAAGTAGCCCTGTTCTACGAGGACTTCCTCACCCGCACGGACGCCGACGGCCACCTGGTCGTCGTCCCCTCCTACTCGCCCGAGAACCGTCCGGCGAACGCGAGCTGGGGCACGATCAACGCGGCCATGGACCTGTCGGCCGCCCGACACGCCCTGCTCACCGCCGCCGACTACCACCGGGAGCGGGCGGACGGCTGGCGTGCCCTCGCCGACCGGCTCCCGCCCCACCGGATCAACACCGACGGCGCGCTGGCCGAGTGGGCCTGGCCCGGCCTCGACGACACCTACGACCACCGCCACCTCAGCCATCTCTACGGCGTCTGGCCGCTCGACGAGATCAACCCGTACGACACCCCGGACCTCGCGGCAGCCGCGTACCGGGCCCTCGAACTGCGCGGCGCCGAGAACGACTCCGCGCACGGCCATCTGCACCACGCTCTCGTCGCGGCCCGCCTGCGCGACGGCGAACGGGTCGCGCACGCACTCGGCCAGGTGCTCAAGGGGGACTTCTTCCACGCGTCCCTCATGAGCGCGCACTACCCGAACCGGGACGTCTACAACGCGGACGCGGCGCACACCCTGCCCGCCGTGCTCGTGGAGATGCTGGTGCAGTCGACGCCGGACCGGCTGGTCCTGCTGCCCGCGCTGCCGACGGCATACCCGAAAGGCCGGCTCCAGGGCATCCGCACCCGGTTCGGGGCGGAGATCGACCTCACCTGGAACCAGCACGAAGCGACCGCGGTGATCCGCCCCACCCGGACACACCGCGTCGAACTCCGGACTTCCTCCGGCGCCGAACCGCTCCACCTCGTCGCCGGAGAAGACCACGTCCTCACTCTCGGGGCGTGGTAACCCCCCAAAAAATCCCCTGCATTTCCCCCCACCCATGGAAGGGACACCATGGCATCACGCACCATCGGCAGGATCAGCAAGGTCCTGCTGGCCCCCGCCCTCGCGCTCGGCGTCACCGTCGGCCTCGCCTCCGCCCCCGCCTCGGCCGCCGTCTGGAGCTCCTGCGACCAGTGGGGCAACACCAGCCTCAACGGTTACACGCTCTACAACAACATCTGGGGCTCCGGCGCCGGCAGCCAGTGCATCTGGGCCAACTCCGGCACCAGCTGGGGCGTCAACGCCAACCACCCCAACACCGGCGGCATCAAGTCCTACCCCAACTCCAAGAAGGTGATCAACAAGTCGATCACCTCGCTGGGCTCACTCTCCAGCAGCTACAACGTCAGCGTCCCGTCGTCCGGCGCGTACAACACGTCGTACGACATCTGGGACACGGACTACGACTACGAGATCATGCTCTGGGTCAACAAGACCGGAGCCGTCGGCCCGCTCGGCACCTCGCAGGGCAACGTGACCCTCGGCGGCCACACCTGGACCGTCTACAAGGGCACCAACGGAGCCAACGAGGTCTTCTCGTTCATCCGCACCTCCAACTCCAGTTCCGGCACGGTGAACATCCTGCCGATCCTGAAGTGGATCAAGGACACCAAGAAGTGGATGGGCAACGAGACCATCGGTGACGTCCAGTTCGGCTTCGAGATCACCTCGTCGTCCGGCGGTCTGGACTTCGCCGCCAACAACCTGACGGTCAGCAGCAGCTGACCCTCGCCTCCCCGCAGGACAGTGCGGCCGGTCCCTCCCCTACGGGACCGGCCGCACTTCCGCGTCCGGCGCGACCTGGGCCCGTCCGGCGGATCAAGCCGCAGACGCGGGGCCTGGCACGCCGATCTGCGGCGTTGTCGTCGGTTGCCGAGTCCCCCACTCTCGACTTCGCTCGAGCGGGGGGACCCCCATCGCGTCGACGCCCTCCTCCGCCTCGCAGCTCGACGCACCAGGCCCCGCTCACCTGCGTCGATGAGGCGCCGTTAAATTTCCTGCGGCCTGATCCGCCGGACAGGCCCTACTCCGCCACGGGCAGCCGCGCCCCGTCCCGCAGGAACAGCGGGATGCGGTCCAGGGGGGCGTCGACCGTCACGGTCGTACCGCCCCCGTACGTCTCGCCGGTCCACGCGTCGGTCCAGGTCGCGCCCGCCGGGAGATAGGTCGTGCGGGCCGTGGCGCCCGCGGTGAGCACCGGGGCGACCAGCAGGTCCCCGCCGAAGAGATAGGCGTCGTCGACCGACCAGGTCGCCTGGTCCCCGGGGAACTCCAGGAACAGCGGGCGCATGACCGGCAGGCCCTCCTCGTGGGCCTCGCGCATGACCTCCAGGACGTACGGCTTGAGACGCTCGCGCAGCCGCAGGTACTGCTCCATGATCGTCCCGGCCTCCTCGCCGTACGACCACACCTCGTTGGGGCCGCCGGTCATGGCCGGGCCCAGCGGCATGCCGGGGTCCCGGAAGCCGTGCAGGCGCATCAGCGGGGACAGCGCCCCGAACTGGAACCAGCGGATCATCACCTCGCGGTACGCCGGGTCGTCCGGGTCGCCGCCGTGGAAGCCGCCGATGTCGGTGTTCCACCACGGGATGCCCGACAGGGCGGTGTTGAGACCGGCCGCGATCTGGCGGCGCAGGGTCGCGAAGTCGGTGCCGATGTCACCGGACCACAGGGCGGCGCCGTAGCGCTGGCTGCCCGCCCACGCCGAGCGGTTGAGGGAGATGATCTCGTCCTCGCCGGACGCCAGCAGGCCCTCGTAGAAGGTGCGGGCGTTCTCGGCCGGGTACATGTTGCCGACCTCCAGGCCCGGACCCGCCCAGTAGCGCAGGTTCTCCGAGAAGCCCGGCTTCAGCTCCGGCTCGCAGGCGTCCAGCCAGAAGGCCGTGATGCCGTACGGCTCCAGGTAGTTCCGCTTCACCCGCGACCAGAGGAAGTCGCGCGCCTCCGGGTTGGTGGCGTCGTAGAAGGCGACCTGGACGGTGGAGGCTACCTCCTTGTCCGGCCAGTCGGCGTGCGCCATCGGGCCGTACTGGGTTCCGATGAAGTAGCCGCGCTGCTCCATGAGCTGGTGGTTCTCGCTCAGCGGGGACACCGACGGCCACACGCTCACCACCAGCTTGACGCCGAGCTCCTCCAGCTCGCGCACCATCGCCGCCGGGTCGGGCCACTCCGACAGGTCGAACTTCCAGTCGCCCAGGTGCGTCCAGTGGAAGAAGTCGCAGACGATCACGTCGAGGGGCAGGCCGCGTCGCTTGTACTCCCGTGCCACACCGAGGAGTTCGTCCTGCGTGCGGTAGCGCAGCTTGCACTGCCAGAAGCCCGCCGCCCACTCCGGGAGCATCGGGGTGCGGCCGGTGACCGCGCTGTAGTGCCGCTGGGCGTCGGCCGGGGCGCCCGCGGTGATCCAGTAGTCGAGCTGGCGGGCCGAGTCCGCCACCCAGCGGGTGCCGTTGCCGGCCAGCTCGACGCGGCCGATCGCCGGGTTGTTCCACAGCAGCGTGTAGCCGCGGCTGGAGGTGAGCACCGGGATGCCGACCTCGGCGTTGCGCTGGACCAGGTCCAGGACCAGGCCCTTCTGGTCCAGCCGGCCGTGCTGGTGCTGGCCCAGGCCGTACAGCTTCTCGTCGTCGTAGGCGGCGAAGCGCTGCTCCAGTCGGTGGTGGCCGTTGCCGACGGCGGTGTAGAGGCGCGAGCCCGGCCACCAGAAGTGCGCGCGGTCCTCGGCCAGCACCTCGGAGCCGTCCGCGGTGCGCAGGAAGCGGATCAGGCCCTCGGCGCTGACCTCCACGGTCAGCGAGCCGACGGTCAGCAGACCCTGCCCGTCCTCGATCTTGACGGTGGACTCGGTGGCGGGCGGTGTGTCGAGCAGCGCGCCCGGCAGCCCGTCGAGGACCGGACCGCCGAGCCGGGCGCGGACCCGGACCGCGTCCGGACCCCACGGCTCGATGCGTACGGTCTCCTGGCGGCCGCTCCACTCCAGCGCGCCGTCCCGCTCGCGGAAGGTGCCGACGGTGGGTGACGACTGCGCGAGGCTGACCTGGGACTGCTGTTCGGCAGGCTGATTCACGGTGGGGTGCTCCTTGAAGGAGTGCGGGCATGGCGGTGCCCCGGCAGGGCGTGGCGGGGGCGGGTTCCGGCGTCAGGATCCGGACAGGGCCGGGGCCGGCCCCGTGCTCGTCCGGACCGTCAGCTCGGGGGCGATCAGCACGACTTCGTCGGCTCCGTGGCCGTCGAGCTTGGCGACCAGGCGCTCCACGGCGTGCCGGCCCATGTCCTGCGCGGGGATGGCGACCGACGTCAGCCGCACCGAGGCCTGGGCGGCGACCTGGTCCGGGCAGATCGCGACCACCGACACGTCCTCGGGGACGGCCCGCCCCTGCTGGCGCAGCAGGGCGAGCAGCGGCTCGACCGCCGACTCGTTCTGCACGACGAACCCGGTGGTGCCCGGGCGCTCGTCGAGGACCCGGGCGAGGGTCACGGCCATCGCGTCGTACCCGCCATCGCAGGGCCGGTGCAGCAGTCGTACGCCCAGTTCCTGGGCGCGGGACCGCAGTCCGTCGAGGGTGCGCTCGGCGAAGCCGGTGTGCCGTTCGTAGACGGCCGGGGCCTCGCCGATGACAGCGATGTCGCGGTGGCCGAGCTTCGCGAGGTGCTCGACGCACAGTGCCCCCGTCGCCCTGAAGTCGAGGTCGACACAGGTCAGTCCGGAGGTGTCGGCGGGCAGCCCTATCAGCACGGACGGCTGGTCGGTGCCGCGCAGCAACGGCAGCCGCTCGTCGTCGAGTTCCACGTCCATCAGGATCATCGCGTCGGCCAGCCCGCTGCCGGTGACGCGGCGCACGGCGTCGGGACCCTCCTCGCCGGTGAGCAGCAGCACGTCGTAACCGTACGTGCGGGCCGTGGTGGCCACCGCGATGGCGATCTCCATCATCACCGGCACGTACATGTCGGTGCGCAGCGGGATCATCAGCGCGATGATGTTCGACTTGCTGCTGGCCAGGGCGCGGGCGCCCGCGTTCGGGTGGTAGCCGAGCTCGCGGATGCTCTGCTCCACCCGCTGCCGGGTGGCTCCGGAGATGGACCGCTTGCCGCTGAGGACATAGCTCACCGTGCTCGCCGAGACTCCGGCGTGCTGGGCGACCTCGGCGAGGGTGACCATCCAGCTCTCCAAGCTTTTGTGAAGCGCTTCGACAGTGCGCGTAACGAATAAGGGCGGGTGAGGGTGGTTCGACAGTAGCTCCACCGGGAGTGGGTGTCCATAGGTTGTCGAAGCGCTTCGACTACGACTTGCGGGCGGGTGACCGCAGCGGTGACGGCCCCTGACCGGCCCGCTGCCGCCCGGCCTTTCGGAGGTGGAGGTTCCTGCCTACCACGGCCGACCGTGGCGGGCTATGGAACGGGAGCGTCCGTCGTGCGGGGCCGGCGACGGCTCCCGTCGCCTGACGGCAACCCATGGCCCGCCGGCGGCCACTGAGCGGACGTACGCGAACACCCCCTCCCGAAGGACCGCCCCGTGCAGCACCGCCCCCCGACTCCGACGTGAAGTCGTACGCCGGCACGGTCCTGGGCCGGCACTGGGGCTGGAAGGTCGACAGGTCGGCCACGGGCCTGCCGCTCCGCGTCGGCGACCGCAAGCCGGTGAGGCCCACCTGGGAGTTCCCGCTGAACTCCACCCCCGGCACCATGAACGTCGCCTACGACCTGTGGCTGCACACCAGGAACACCGCCGACTGGCAGGACCGGCCCACCGACGAGGTCATGATCTGGCTCGACCGCCAGGGCGGCGCGGGCCCCCTCGGCACCAAGTACGGCAGCGTCAGCCTGGGCGGCTCGATGTGGGACATCTACCAGGGCGACATCGGCTGGAAGGTGTACTCCTTCGTCCGCCGCACCAACACCACGAAGGCCACATCGACCTCGACGACTTCACCCGGGCACTCGTCCGGCGCAAGCTGCTGAGCAACGACAAACGTCTCCGGCATCGAGTCCGGCACCGAGGTCTTCAAGGGCACGGGACGTCTGGACACGAAGTCGTACTCGGTCGACATCGGCTGAACGGACGCGCGAGGGGTGGTGGGGTCGGCCCGGATCGGGTACATACGATCGGGTAGCACCCGTCGGTAACCAAACGGCCCCAAGATCCCGATTCGCGGCGAGGTGAGCCCCAATGTCCGCAGCACCCACCCAACCCACCGTCACCGAGCGTGAAGCGCGCCAGGTGGCGGAGGCCGCCCGGGAACAGGACTGGCGCAAGCCCAGCTTCGCCAAGGAACTGTTCCTCGGCCGCTTCCGGCTCGACCTCATCCACCCCCACCCGATGCCGCCCGACGAGGACGCCCAGCGCGGCGAGGAGTTCCTCGCCAAACTGCGCGACTTCTGCGAGACGAAGATCGACTCGGCGCGCATCGAGCGGGACGCACAGATCCCCGACGAGACGATCAACGGGCTCAAGGAGCTCGGCGCCCTCGGCATGAAGATCGACACCAAGTACGGCGGCCTCGGCCTCACACAGGTCTACTACAACAAGGCCCTCGCCCTGGTCGGCTCCGCGAACCCGGCGATCGGCGCCCTGCTGTCCGCCCATCAGTCGATCGGCGTACCGCAGCCGCTGAAGATGTTCGGCACGCAGGAGCAGAAGGAGAAGTTCCTGCCGCGCTGCGCCCGCACCGACATCTCGGCGTTCCTGCTCACCGAGCCGGACGTCGGCTCGGACCCCGCGCGCCTGGCCACCTCCGCCGTCCCGGACGGCGACGACTACGTCCTCGACGGGGTCAAGCTGTGGACGACCAACGGCGTCGTCGCCGACCTGCTCGTGGTCATGGCGCGCGTGCCCAAGTCCGAGGGACACAAGGGCGGCATCACGGCGTTCGTCGTCGAGTCCGCCTCCGAGGGCGTCACGGTCGAGAACCGCAACGCCTTCATGGGTCTGCGCGGCCTCGAGAACGGCGTCACCCGCTTCCACCAGGTCCGCGTCCCGGCCGCCAACCGCATCGGCCCGGAAGGCGCGGGCCTCAAGATCGCCCTCACCACCCTCAACACCGGCCGCCTCTCACTGCCCGCCATGTGCGTCGGCGCCGGCAAGTGGTGCCTGAAGATCGCCCGCGAGTGGTCGGCGGCCCGGGAGCAGTGGGGCAAGCCGGTCGCCTTCCACGAGGCCGTCGGCTCGAAGATCAGCTTCATCGCGGCGACGACCTTCGCCCTGGAGGCCGTACTGGACCTGGCGTCCCAGATGGCGGACGAGGACCGCAACGACATCCGCATCGAGGCCGCCCTCGCCAAGCTCTACGGCTCCGAGATGGCCTGTCTGATGGCCGACGAACTGGTCCAGATCCGCGGCGGCCGGGGCTTCGAGACGGCCGCGTCGCTGGCGGCCCGCGGCGAGCGCGCGGTGCCCGCCGAGCAGATCCTGCGCGACCTGCGCATCAACCGCATCTTCGAGGGCTCCACCGAGATCATGCACCTGCTGATCGCCCGCGAGGCCGTCGACGCCCACCTTTCGGTCGCGGGCGACCTGATCGACCCGGAGAAATCCCTCTCGGACAAGGCGAAGGCGGGCGCCCAGGCCGGCGCCTTCTACGCCAAGTGGCTGCCCAAACTGGTCGCGGGGCCGGGCCAACTCCCCACCTCGTACAACGAGTTCAAGCACGAGGTCGACCTCTCGCCGCACCTGCGCTACGTCGAACGCACCGCCCGCAAGCTCGCCCGCTCCACCTTCTACGCCATGTCCCGCTGGCAGGGCCGGATGGAGACCAAACAGGGCTTCCTGGGCCGGATCGTCGACATCGGCGCGGAACTGTTCGCGATGAGCGCGGCCTGCGTACGCGCCGAACTCCTGCGCACCACCGAGGACCACGGCCGCGAGGCCTACCAACTGGCCGACGTCTTCTGCCGCCAGTCCCGCATCCGCGTCGAGGAACTCTTCGGCCGCCTGTGGACCAACACCGACGACCTCGACCACAAGGTCGTCAAGGGCGTGCTCTCGGGCACCTACGAGTGGCTGGAGGAGGGCATCGTCGACCCGTCCGGCGACGGACCGTGGATCGCGGACGCCACACCGGGGCCGAGCAAGAAGGAGAACGTGCACCGGCCGATCCGCTGACGGCCCACGACAGGAAGCCCCCCTCGGCCCCCCGTGCGGGGGACGAGGGGGACTCCCTGTCCTCACACACCGTCCTTACGGCCACAATGGAGGGATGACCGACAGTCCAGCCCCTCTCGCCGACCCGCACCTCGTCTACGACCCGGTCGCGGGCGACGGGCCGAAGGACGTGGTGATCCTCGGCTCCACCGGCTCGATCGGCACCCAGGCCATCGACCTCGTGCTGCGCAATCCGAACCGGTTCCGGGTCACCGGGCTCTCGGCCAACGGCGGCCGGGTCGCCCTCCTCGCCGAACAAGCCCACCGACTCGGGGCGAGGACCGTCGCCGTGGCCCGCGAGGACGTCGTACCGGCCCTGCGCGAGGCCCTGAGCTCCCACTACGGCACCGGCGAAGCGCTCCCCGAGATCCTCGCCGGCCCCGACGCGGCCACACAGCTCGCCGCCTCCGACTGCCACACCGTCCTGAACGGCATCACCGGCTCCATCGGACTCGCCCCCACCCTCGCCGCCCTGGAAGCGGGCCGCACCCTCGCGCTCGCCAACAAGGAGTCGCTCATCGTGGGCGGCCCGCTGGTCAAGGCCCTCGCCAAGCCCGGACAGATCATCCCGGTCGACTCCGAGCACGCCGCGCTGTTCCAGTCGCTGGCGTCCGGCACCAGAGCCGACGTACGCAAGCTCGTCGTGACCGCGTCCGGCGGCCCCTTCCGCGGCCGCACCAAGGCCGAGCTGGCGAACGTCACCGTCGAGGAAGCCCTCGCGCACCCCACCTGGGCCATGGGCCCGGTGATCACGATCAACTCCGCGACCCTCGTCAACAAGGGCCTGGAGGTCATCGAGGCACACCTGCTGTACGACATTCCCTTCGAACGCATTGAGGTGGTCGTGCATCCGCAGTCGTATGTCCACTCGATGGTTGAGTTCACGGACGGATCCACGATCGCGCAGGCGACGCCCCCGGACATGCGGGGGCCGATCGCCATCGGCCTCGGCTGGCCCGAACGCGTCCCCGATGCGGCCCCCGCCTTCGACTGGAGCAAGGCGTCGACCTGGGAGTTCTTCCCGCTCGACCACGACGCGTTCCCGTCCGTCGGCCTCGCGTGCCACGTGGGGCGGCTCGCGGGCACGGCCCCGGCGGTGTTCAATGCCGCCAACGAGGAGTGCGTCGAGGCCTTCCGGGCCGGCGCGCTGCCGTTCAACGGGATCATGGAGACCGTGACCCGGGTGGTGGACGAGCACGGCACCCCGCGCACGGGAACCTCGCTCACCCTCGCGGACGTCCTCGAAGCGGAGACCTGGGCGCGGACCCGGGCCCGGCAACTGGCGGCACAGACGGCGGAGGCCCGTGCATGACGACACTGATGTTCATCCTCGGCATAGTGATCTTCGCGTTCGGCCTGCTGATCTCGATCGCGTGGCACGAGCTGGGGCACCTGTCCACCGCCAAGCTCTTCGGCATCCGCGTGCCGCAGTACATGGTCGGCTTCGGCCCGACGATCTTCTCGCGCAAGAAGGGCGACACCGAGTACGGCATCAAGGCCATCCCCTTCGGCGGCTACATCCGCATGATCGGCATGTTCCCGCCCGGCGCGGACGGCCGCCTGGAGGCCCGCTCCACCTCACCCTGGCGCGGCATGATCGAGGACGCCCGCTCGGCCGCCTTCGAGGAGCTCAGGCCGGGTGACGAGAACCGCCTCTTCTACACGCGCAAGCCCTGGAAACGGGTCATCGTGATGTTCGCGGGCCCGTTCATGAACCTGATCCTCGCGGTGGCGCTGTTCCTCACCGTCCTCATGGGCTTCGGCATCTCGCAGCAGACCAACACGGTCAGCTCCGTCTCCCAGTGCGTCATCGCCCAGAGCCAGAGCCGCGACGAGTGCAAGAAGTCCGACCCGCCCTCCCCGGCCGCGGCCGCCGGCCTCAAGGCGGGCGACGAGATCGTCTCCTTCGCCGGCGTGAAGACCGACGACTGGAACCGGCTCTCCGACCTCATCCGCGCCAACCCCGACAAGGAGGTGGCGATCGTCGTCGACCGCAAGGGCGAACAACTCACCCTGCACGCGAAGATCGCCTCCAACCAGGTCGCCAAGAAGGACTCCAGCGGCCAGTACGTCCAGGGCGAGTACGTCACCGCAGGCTTCCTCGGCTTCAGCGCCGCCACCGGCATCGTGAAGCAGGATTTCGGGGACTCCGTGACCTGGATGGGCGACCGCGTCGCCGACGCCGTCGACTCCCTCGCCGCCATCCCCGGCAAGATCCCCGCCCTGTGGGACGCCGCCTTCGGCGACGGCGTGCGTGAGCCGGACTCCCCGATGGGCGTGGTCGGCGCGGCCCGCGTGGGCGGCGAGATCTTCACCCTCGACATCCCGCCGACCCAGCAGCTGGCCATGGCCCTGATGCTGGTCGCCGGCTTCAACCTCTCCCTGTTCCTCTTCAACATGCTCCCGCTGCTGCCCCTCGACGGAGGCCACATCGCGGGCGCCCTGTGGGAGTCCCTGCGACGCAACCTGGCGAAGGTGCTGCGTCGGCCGGACCCGGGTCCGTTCGACGTGGCGAAGCTGATGCCGGTCGCCTATGTGGTTGCCGGGATCTTCATCTGCTTCACGCTCCTGGTCCTCATCGCGGACGTGGTTAACCCCGTGAGAATCTCCTAGTCACGAGGAGTTCGCGGCGGCCCGGCATCCTGGATGCCGGGCCGTCCCCCGTCGGGTGGGTTTACGGCCGTGATGTGCTCGCGCCTGGCCACGTGCCGTAATCTCGAAGCCCGGAGCCCGCTGCTGACGGGACCGGACCTTGATCCACGACTTGGGGTTGCACAGCAGATGACTGCGATTTCTCTCGGCATGCCGTCCGTTCCGACCAGGCTCGCCGAGCGCCGGAAGAGCCGGCAGATCCAGGTCGGATCCGTGGCGGTCGGCGGGGACGCCCCGGTGTCCGTGCAGTCGATGACCACGACCCGTACGTCCGACATCGGCGCCACCCTCCAGCAGATCGCCGAGCTCACGGCGTCCGGCTGCCAGATCGTCCGGGTGGCCTGCCCGACCCAGGACGACGCGGACGCGCTCGCGACCATCGCCCGCAAGTCGCAGATCCCGGTCATCGCCGACATCCACTTCCAGCCGAAGTACGTCTTCGCCGCCATCGAGGCGGGCTGCGCCGCGGTCCGGGTGAACCCCGGCAACATCAAGCAGTTCGACGACAAGGTGAAGGAGATCGCGCGGGCCGCCAAGGACCACGGCACGCCGATCCGCATCGGCGTGAACGCGGGCTCGCTGGACCGCCGCCTGCTCCAGAAGTACGGCAAGGCGACCCCCGAGGCACTCGCGGAGTCCGCCCTGTGGGAGGCGTCCCTCTTCGAGGAGCACGACTTCCGGGACATCAAGATCTCCGTCAAGCACAACGACCCGGTCGTGATGGTCGAGGCGTACCGCCAGCTCGCCGCCCAGTGCGACTACCCGCTGCACCTCGGCGTCACCGAGGCCGGCCCCGCCTTCCAGGGCACGATCAAGTCGGCGGTCGCCTTCGGCGCCCTGCTCAGCCAGGGCATCGGCGACACGATCCGCGTCTCCCTGTCGGCCCCGCCGGTCGAGGAGGTCAAGGTCGGCAACCAGATCCTGGAGTCGCTGAACCTCAGGCAGCGCGGCCTGGAGATCGTCTCCTGCCCGTCCTGCGGGCGTGCTCAGGTCGACGTCTACAAGCTGGCCGAGGAAGTCACCGCCGGCCTGACCGGCATGGAGGTGCCGCTCCGCGTCGCCGTCATGGGCTGTGTGGTCAACGGCCCCGGCGAGGCCCGCGAGGCCGACCTCGGTGTGGCCTCCGGCAACGGCAAGGGCCAGATCTTCGTGAAGGGCGAGGTCATCAAGACCGTCCCCGAGTCCAAGATCGTCGAGACCCTCATCGAGGAGGCCATGAAGCTGGCCGAGCAGATGGAGGCGGACGGGGTGGCGTCGGGCGAGCCGTCGATCTCGGTCGCGGGCTGACATTCCAGCCCGCCCGGCGTTCGAGGACGTGGCCCGTTCAGGGCCGAAGCGGGGGTCCGGGGGCGGCAGCCCCCAGGTACGGGACAGCAGCCGCCGGTCCCCTCGAAGCGAGCGGCAACTCGGGCAGGGCGGCGCCGCTCAGCTTCCGCAGGTACAGTGCGGAAATCAGCAGACCCCAGTGTGAGGCCCCGCCCGTGTTGACCCAGACCACCTCCCGGGTCCTCGAACCGAGCGACCTGGACGCCGCGCTCGCCGTCCTCGACCGCGAGCCGGTCGCGAACGCCTTCGTGACCTCCCGGGTCCAGGTCGCCGGACTCGACCCGTGGCGGCTCGGCGGCGAGATGTGGGGCTGGTACGAGGACGGCATGCTGACGTCCCTGTGCTACGCCGGCGCCAACCTGGTCCCGATCTGCGCCACCCCGCGGGCTGTCCGCGCCTTCGCCGACCGTGCCCGCAGGGCCGGCCGCCGCTGCTCCTCCGTCGTCGGCCCCGCCGAACCCACCGCCCAGCTCTGGCGGTTGCTGGAGCCGAGTTGGGGACCGGCCCGCGAGGTCCGCGCCCAGCAGCCCCTCATGGTCACCGACCGCATGCCCACCACCATCGCCCCGGATCCCTACGTCCGTCGCATCCGCAAGGACGAGATGGACACGATCATGCCGGCGTGCGTGGCGATGTTCACCGAGGAGGTCGGCGTCTCACCGATGGCCGGTGACGGGGGCCTCCTCTACCAGGCCCGGGTCGCCGAACTCGTCGGCGCCGGCCGCTCGTTCGCCCGCCTCGACGCCGACGGCAAGGTCGTCTTCAAGGCCGAGATCGGCGCCGCGACCGACCGCGCCTGTCAGATCCAGGGGGTGTGGGTCGCCCCCGAGTACCGAGGGAGGGGCCTTGCCGCGCCGGGCATGGCGGCGGTCCTGCGCTACGCGCTGGCGGACGTCGCGCCCGTGGTGAGCCTGTACGTGAACGACTTCAACACGGCGGCGCGAAGGACGTACAGGAGGGTCGGCTTCCAGGAGGTCGGCGCCTTCATGAGTGTCCTGTTCTAGCGGCCCCACCTCAACCGGAACCCCCCTGTAGGCTCCCCGCATGGACCTCGTCATCGGCCCCTTGGACCTTTCAGCCCACGTGGACGAGGCCCTGGCCGTCCAAGCCCTCGCCTTCGGACTCGGCCCCGACGAGGTCGCCGTACGCCGCCAGATCGTCCTGCGCCACATGGTCCACCCGGGAGCAAGGGCGTTCGGCGCCACGGCCGGAGGCAACCTCGTCGGGTTCGTCTACGGCATGCCCAACGACCGCGCCCACTGGTGGTCGACGGTCGTGGAGCCGTACCTCCGCGCCCGGCACTGCGACGACTGGCTCGACAACTCCTTCGTGATCACCGAGTTGCACGTCCACCCGCACCACCAGAACCGCGGCCTCGGCCGCGCCCTGATCACCACGATCACCGACACCGCCACCGAACCCCGCTCGATCCTCTCCGCGATCGACCAGGACAGCCCCGCCCGAGGCCTCTACCACTCCCTCGGCTACCAGGACCTGGCCCGCCAGGTCCTGTTCCCCAGCGCCCCCAAGCCGTACGCCGTGATGGGCGCCCCGCTGCCCCTGCGCCGCCGCTAACCGATTTCCACCGGCATCGGCCGCCCGGATAACCTCCTGCCATCACCCTCCCCCAGAGGGGGCACCCCAGCAGCAGGAGTACGAGAACCATGGCCAACGTACCGGTCCAGCGCATGTCCCAGTTGATGGCGAAGACGCTGCGCGACGACCCGGCGGACGCCGAGGTCCTCAGCCACAAGCTCCTCGTCCGCGCCGGCTATGTCCGCCGCACGGCGGCCGGTATCTGGAGCTGGCTGCCGCTCGGCAAGAAGGTCCTCGCCAACGTGGAGCGGATCGTCCGCGAGGAGATGGACGCGATCGGCGCCCAGGAGGTGCTGCTCCCCGCCCTCCTGCCGCGTGAGCCGTACGACGCGACCGGCCGCTGGGACGAGTACGGCCCCGAGCTGTTCCGCCTGAAGGACCGCAAGGGCGGCGACTACCTCCTCGGCCCCACCCACGAGGAGATCTTCACGCTGATCGTGAAGGACCAGGCGTCCTCCTACAAGGACCTGCCGGTCATCCTCTACCAGATCCAGCACAAGTACCGTGACGAGGCCCGCCCCCGCGCCGGCATCCTGCGCGGCCGCGAGTTCCTGATGAAGGACTCCTACTCCTTCGACACCGAGGACGAGGGTCTCGCCCAGTCCTACGCCCTGCACCGGCAGGCCTATCAGAAGGTCTTCGAGCGTCTCGGCCTCGACTACCGCATCTGCGCCGCCACCGCGGGCGCGATGGGCGGCTCGAAGTCGGAGGAGTTCCTCGCCCCGGCCGGCGCCGGCGAGGACACCTTCGCGGACTGCCCCAACTGCGACTTCGCGGCCAACACCGAGGCGATCACCTACGAGTTGAAGACGGTGGACGGCTCCGGCGTCCCGGCCGCCGAGGAGATCCCCACCCCCGACACCCCGACCATCGAGACCCTCGCCGCCTCCCTCGGCGTCCCGGCGTCCGCCACGCTCAAGAACCTCCTGGTGAAGGTCGACGGCGAGATCGTCGCTGTTGGCGTCCCCGGCGACCGCGAGGTCGACCTGGGCAAGGTCGAGGCGCACTTCGCCCCGGCCGCCGTCGAGATGGTCACCGAGGCGGACTTCGTGGGCCGCCCTGACCTGGTCCGCGGCTACGTCGGTCCGCAGGGCCTGGACAAGGTCACGTACATCGCCGACCCGCGCGTGGCTCCCGGCACCGCGTGGATCACGGGCGCCAACAAGGAGCACACGCACGCGAAGAACGTCGTCGCGGGCCGTGACTTCGAGGTCGGCGAGTACGTCGACGTCGTGGTGGTGCAGGAGGGCGACCCCTGCCCCACGTGCGGCACCGGCCTCAAGCTGGACCGCGCCATCGAGATCGGCCACATCTTCCAGCTGGGCCGCAAGTACGCCGACGCCCTCAAGCTCGACGTCCTCGGCCAGAACGGCAAGCCGGTCCGCGTGACCATGGGGTCGTACGGCATCGGCGTCTCCCGCGCGGTCGCCGCCCTCGCCGAGCAGACCGCCGACGACAAGGGGCTGTGCTGGCCCAAGGAGGTCGCCCCGGCCGACGTGCACGTCGTCGCCGCGGGCAAGGCCCTCCAGACCGAACTCGCCCTCGACGTCTCCGGCAAGCTGGCGGCGGCCGGTCTCCGCGTCCTGGTGGACGACCGCGCCGGGGTCTCCCCGGGCGTGAAGTTCACGGACTCGGAGCTGATGGGCGTACCGCAGATCCTGGTGGCCGGCCGGCGGGCCGCCGAGGGCGTGCTGGAGCTGAAGGACCGCCGGACCGGTGAGCGCGAGGAGCTGACGGTCGAGGAGGCGATCGCCCGTCTGACCGCGACCGCGTGACGTAAAGACACCTGTCAGGAAGTTCTGTGGGGCCGTACCCCACCGTAGTGCGTGACACGGCGTCACCAGTGCTATGGAGGGGTACGGTCATGACGAGCAGAGGCAGAGAGCGGGGCGCCGTCGCGCTGGTCCGCAGCGGGACCCGGCGCACGGCGGCCGCCGCGGCGGCGGGGGTGTTGGCCCTGGTCGGCACGATGCAGGCGGACGCCGACACGACGGTGAGCAGCGGTACGGCTCTTCACGGTCGTCGTCCTGCTCGGCATCGCCGTGCGGCTGCGCGGCCGTGTCCCGGGCCCGCCCCGCTTCGGGACGGTGAGCCTGCACCGCACTCTGTCCCTCTCCGCGACCGCCTTCCTGGCCCTGCACATCGCGATCGCGATCGTGGACGGATACGTCGACATCACCGTCCTCGACGCCGTCGTGCCCTTCGTCTCAGGCTATGAGCCCCTGTGGCTCGGTCTCGGCGCGGTCGCCCTCGACCTGCTGCCGGCGGTCGTGATCACGAGCCTCCTGGGGGCACGCATCGGGCACCGACGCCACACCCCTGCAACTGACGGCCGCCGGAACGCCCAAAGGGAGCGCGGGGAACCGCGCGACAAGCCACGATGCGCCCGCGGGAACACGACGATGCACCGCCCCGGACCCGTTCCTCACAGAGCCGCCCTAGAGCCACCCGGCAAACTCCAACAGCAACTCGCTGTCCTTCGGCCGTCCCACGCGCAGTGCCCGCACCCCCGACTCCACGGCCCGGAACAGCGTCCAGCCCCGCAGCCGTTCCTGGTCGACGTCCAGTGACTCCGCGAGCCGCTTCACCCGCCGCCGGGTCGTCGCCGCCCCGGACGGCGAGGCGATCAGGTCCTCCACCCGGTCCCGGACGAGCCGCGCCAGATCGAAGGCGCACTCGCCGACCACCGGGTCCGGCCCCACGGCCAGCCACGGCGTCCGCTCACCGGCGAGCACCTTGCTCTGCCGGAACGTCCCGTGCAGCAGGCGGTCCTCGGGCGGCGCGGCCAGCAGCTCCGAGCGGGCCGCGAGCGCCGCGTCCACCAGGGCCGTCACCTCCGCGTCGGCGCCGGCACTCGCCCGCATCACCTCGGCCTGCCGCCCGGTCCGCTCGGCCACCGTCTCGAAGACGTGCGCGTCCTCGCCGGCGGGGGGCTCCACCCACAGCCGCCGCAGCGTCCCGGCAGCCTCCAGCAGCGCCTTCGCCTCCGGCAGTGAGCGCACCGACACGTCCGGATGCAGTCGCTCGAGAAGCAGCACGCCCTCTGCCGCGAAGGGTTCGAGGAGCTGTACGGCGCCCAGGCCGCCCCAGTGCGCGAGTGCGGCCCGTTCGCTCTCCGGGCGGGCCCGGGGCGGGGCCAGCTTGAGCACGGCGGGTGTCCCGTCCGGCCGTCGCACCAGTACCACCAGGCTGCTGCGTCCGCCCGGCAGCTGCACGCGCTCCACGGTCAACTCGCGCACCGCGACGGCCTCCCGGGCCGCCTCGGGCAGCTTCTCCAACCAGTCGTCACCGTCCGGTGCCGTCTCGCCGAGCGCCCTCACCAGACGCTGCGGCGGTTCGAAAGCCATGCGCGAGTCGTTTCCTTCCAGTACGCGTTACGAGGTCGGCGTCGCCGACGGCGGGCCCGCTGCCGAAGACGTCCCCGCCCGCTCGGCGAGCCCAGGGAAGGCTACGCTCCCGCCGCGCCAGCGCACCGCCCGCACCGCCGCCTCCCGCAGGGCCTCGGCCGCCGCACCCCGCCGCTCGTCCCCGGACGCCCGCACCAGATCGGAGTACACCCCGGCCACCCGCTCCTCCAGCTCGGCGGCCAGCCGTACGGCCGCGGCCGAGTCGGGCACCGGGAAGGGCAGCGCGTACCCGGCGGCCGCGGCCACCGGCGTGTCGCCCTGGTCCCGCACCTCGCGCACCAGCGCGTCCCGCCGCGCCCGATGGGCGTCGTAGGCCGCCTTGGCCTCCGTACGACGGTCCTCGCGGATCCGGCCGCCGACGACCCCGTAGCCGTACACCGCCGCGTGCTCGGCGGCCAGCGCCGCCTGGAGGGCCTTCAGCTCCCGTTCCCTCACTTCGCCCCCTCCGTCAGCAGATACGCGTGCGCCGCCCCGGCCGCCGCCACCGAGGCCAGTAGCCGGGCCGGCTCACCCGGCAGGTCGAGCAGCGCCTTCGCCCGCCGGTCGGCGAGCGTCCGCTCGGCGGCGGCGAGTTCGGCGAGGGCGTCCTTCTCGTCCGCGGGCACAGCGGCCGGCGGGGAAGCGGAGGGCGCTGCCGAAGCGGACGACGTCGCGGAAGGAGAGGTCCGTGAGGCCCGGGGGGACGCCTGCCGGGAGGCGCCGAACGCCTCCGCATGCCGTACGACCTCCGCCCGCAGGGGTGCCAGCCGCCCCGCGAGCGTGGGATGTACGGCGATCACGGCGTCGTAGCGCTCCACCAGCCGCGTGCTCTCGCCGGCCGCACGCGCGCGTGCCCGCTCGACGACCGACGGGCTGCCGTCCGTCCCGCCGTCGGAGTCCTTGGAGCCGGCGGAGCAGCCCGCCGCCAGGAAGGCCCCGGCGGTCGAGGCGAGCACGGTTCTTCTGCGCGTCCCCGAGGGGGTGCGCGGCGATGGGGGGTACGGCACGTCAGACGTCCTCGGGGAGCTCGTACGAACACGCGGGCGGGAGGGCGGCCCCGCCGGTGATCACGGTACCCGCGCACCGGCCCGGCACCACTCAGCGGCACCGCCCCCGCGCAGGTGGACGGCAACACACCCCTGGACCGGATACCCTTTGACCAGACACGCGACCTACCCACAACAGCACACGCGGCCGAGGAGTCACCCGGATGAGCACCACCCAGAGCGAGAGGCTGCGAGAACTTCTGGAACCGCTCGTCGGCTCCCAGGGCCTGGATCTCGAGGAGATCGCGGTGGACTCGGTCGGACGCAAGCGTGTGCTGCGCGTGGTCGTCGACTCCGACACCGGCGCCGACCTCGACCAGATCGCCGATGTGAGCCGCGCGCTCTCGGCGAAGCTCGACGAGACGGACGCGATGGGCCAGGGCGAGTACACCCTCGAGGTCGGAACCCCCGGCGCCGAACGCCTCCTCAAGGAACACCGGCACTACCTGCGCGCCGTCGACCGGCTGGTGAAGTTCCAGCTGACCGACGGCGACGAACTGGTGGCCAGGATTCTGCAGGTCGACGACGAGGGCCTCGACCTCGAAGTGCCCGGCGTGAAGGGCCGCAAGGCCACCACCCGCAGACTCGCCTTCGTGGACGTCGACAAGGCCCGGGTGCAGGTCGAGTTCAACCGCAAGGACAAGAACGACATGACGGAAGAAGAGGAGGCGTAGCCGTGGATATCGACATGAGTGCCCTGAGGGGCTTGGTGCGGGAGAAGGAGATCTCCTTCGACCTGCTGGTCGAGGCGATCGAGTCGGCCCTCCTCATCGCCTACCACCGCACCGAGGGAAGCCGCCGCCACGCGCGCGTGGAGCTCAACCGGGAGACCGGCCACGTGACGGTGTGGGCGAAGGAGGATCCCGAAGACCTCGAGGAGGGCCAGGAGGCCCGCGAGTTCGACGACACCCCGACGGGTTTCGGCCGCATCGCCGCCACCACGGCCAAGCAGGTCATCCTGCAGCGCCTGCGCGACGCCCAGGACGACGCGACGCTGGGCGAGTTCGCGGGCCGTGAGGGCGACATCCTCACCGGTGTGGTCCAGCAGGGCCGCGACCCGAAGAACGTGCTCGTCGACATCGGCAGGCTGGAGGCCATCCTGCCGGTGCAGGAACAGGTCCCCGGTGAGACGTATCCGCATGGAATGCGCCTTCGGTCGTACGTCGTACGAGTGGCGAAGGGCGTCCGCGGTCCGTCCGTGACCCTCTCCCGCACACATCCCAATCTGGTGAAGAAACTCTTCGCCCTCGAGGTGCCGGAGATCGCCGACGGCTCCGTCGAGATCGCCGCCATCGCCCGCGAGGCCGGCCACCGCACGAAGATCGCGGTACGGTCCACCCGTTCGGGCCTGAACGCCAAGGGTGCCTGCATCGGCCCCATGGGCGGCCGGGTGCGCAACGTGATGGCCGAGCTGAACGGCGAGAAGATCGACATCGTCGACTGGTCGGACGACCCGGCCGAGATGGTGGCGAACGCGCTGTCCCCGGCCCGCGTCTCCAAGGTGGAGGTCGTGGACATGGCGGCCCGGTCCGCGCGGGTGACGGTGCCCGACTACCAGCTGTCCCTGGCGATCGGCAAGGAGGGCCAGAACGCCCGCCTCGCGGCCCGCCTGACCGGCTGGCGGATCGACATCCGTCCCGACACCGAGCAGCCCGGGGAATAGATCCAAGCCGCAGGTCGCTTAGATCACGACAACATCCGTTCGATTCTTGCCCCCAACGGGTGAGGTCGGTGCGGGGAGGTAGACTTAAGAGTGTCTGGCCGGACGCGAGCCCGCGCATGCCCTGAGCGCACCTGTGTGGGGTGCCGGGAGCGAGCGGCCAAGAATGACTTGCTGCGCATCGTGGCAGTCGAGGGCGAATGCGTCCCCGATGATCGCGGTACGCTGCCCGGCCGGGGTGCGTATGTGCACCCCGCCCTGGTCTGTCTCGACCTGGCGGTACGTCGCCGGGCGTTTCCAAGGGCGTTGCGCGCCCCGGGAGCGCTCGACACCAAGACGTTGCGCCACTACGTCGAGCAGGCAACACCGTAAGACGCGTCGCACGGAACCCCCGTGCGGCTCTGGTACCCCGCGAGTTGGAAGTAGGTCGAGATTGCGATGAGCACTCGATGAGCACGCGATGAGTACGCCCATGAAGTAGCGACGGTCCGGACGCAACCCGGACCTAAAAGGAGCGAAGTGGCTAAGGTCCGGGTATACGAACTCGCCAAGGAGTTCGGGGTGGAGAGCAAGGTCGTCATGGCCAAGCTCCAGGAACTCGGTGAATTCGTCCGTTCGGCGTCCTCGACGATCGAGGCGCCCGTTGTACGCAAGCTGACCGATGCCCTCCAGCAGGGCAACGGAGGCGGCAAGCCCGCCGCACGCAAGGCTGCTCCGGCCAGGCCGGCAGCCCCCTCTTCCGCGCAGGCGGCCCGTCCGGCCGCCCCGCGCCCGCCGGCCCCCACGCCGGCGGCCGCCGAGCAGCCCGCGGCTCCCGCCGCCCCGGCCGCTTCCGGCCCCCGTCCCACGCCGGGCCCGAAGCCCGCGCCGCGGCCCGCCCCGGCGTCTCCGGCTCCGACCACGCCCGAGTTCACGGCACCGCCGGCGGCTCCCGCCGCACCGGCTGCCTCCTCGGGCACCAGCGCCCCTTCCGGCTCTGGCACCGGCACTGGCTCCGGCCCCCGTCCGGGCGCCCCGCGTCCGGCCGGCCAGGCCCCGCGTCCGGGCTCCCGTCCGGCCGGTCCGGGTCAGGGTGGCCAGGGTCGCGGTGACCGTCCCGACCGCGGTGGCGACCGTCCCGGCGCTCCGCGTCAGGGTGGCCAGGCAGCGCGTCCCGGTGCCCGTCCGGCCGGTCCCCGTCCGGGCAACAACCCGTTCACCTCTGGCGGTTCCACCGGCATGGCGCGCCCGCAGGCGCCCCGTCCGGGCGGTGCACCCCGCCCCGGCGGCCCTGGTGGCCCCGGTGGTGCTCCCGGCGGCGCTCCGCGTCCGCAGGGCCAGGGCGGTCCTCGTCCCCAGGGCGCTTCGGGCGGTCCCCGACCGCAGTCTCCGGGCGGCGCGCGTCCCAGCCCGGGCGGTATGCCCCGCCCGCAGGGCGGCGGTCCGCGTCCCGGCGGCGGTCCCGGCGGTGCGCGTCCCAATCCCGGCATGATGCCGCAGCGTCCCGCTGCCGGCCCGCGTCCCGGCGGTGGCCCCGGTGGGGGTCGCGGTCCGGGCGGCGCTGGCCGTCCCGGTGGCGGTGGCGGCGGTCGTCCCGGCGGCGGCGGCTTCGCCGGTCGTCCGGCCGGTCCCGGTGGCGGTGGCGGCGGCTTCGCCGGTCGTCCCGGTGGTCCCGGTGGCGGTGGCGGCGGTTTCGCCGGTCGTCCCGGTGGTCCCGGTGGTGGCGGCGGCGGTCGTCCCGGCTTCGGTGGTCGTCCCGGTGGTCCGGGCGGTCGTGGTGGCACGCAGGGCGCCTTCGGTCGTCCCGGCGGTCCCGCGCGTCGTGGTCGCAAGTCGAAGCGGCAGAGGCGCCAGGAGTACGAGGCCATGCAGGCCCCGTCGGTCGGCGGCGTGATGCTGCCTCGCGGCAACGGACAGTCCGTCCGCCTGTCGCGCGGTGCCTCCCTCACCGACTTCGCCGAGAAGATCGGCGCCAACCCGGCGTCGCTCGTCGGCGTGATGATGAACCTCGGCGAGATGGTCACTGCCACGCAGTCCGTCTCCGACGAGACGCTGAAGCTCCTCGCGGACGAGATGAACTTCGTCCTCGAGATCGTCAGCCCCGAGGAGGAGGACCGCGAGCTGCTCGAGTCCTTCGACATCGAGTTCGGCGAGGACGAGGGTGGCGAGGAGTTCCTCGTCGCGCGTCCGCCGGTCGTGACCGTCATGGGTCACGTCGACCACGGTAAGACCCGCCTCCTCGACACCATCCGCAAGACGAACGTCGTCGCGGGCGAGGCCGGCGGTATCACGCAGCACATCGGTGCGTACCAGGTCACGACTCAGGTCAACGACGAAGAGCGCAAGATCACCTTCATCGACACCCCGGGTCACGAGGCGTTCACCGCCATGCGTGCCCGTGGTGCCAAGTCGACCGACATCGCGATCCTCGTGGTGGCGGCCAACGACGGTGTGATGCCCCAGACGATCGAGGCGCTGAACCACGCCAAGGCGGCCGACGTGCCGATCGTGGTCGCGGTCAACAAGATCGACGTCGAGGGTGCCGACCCGACCAAGGTGCGCGGTCAGCTGACCGAATACGGCCTCGTGGCCGAGGAGTACGGCGGCGACACCATGTTCGTCGACATCTCCGCCAAGCAGGGCCTCAACATCGAGGCTCTCCTGGAGGCCGTGGTCCTCACCGCGGACGCCTCGCTCGACCTGCGGGCCAACCCGGAGCAGGACGCGCAGGGTATTGCGATCGAGTCCCGTCTCGACCGTGGCCGCGGTGCCGTCGCGACCGTCCTGGTCCAGCGAGGCACCCTGCGGGTCGGCGACACCATGGTGGTCGGCGACGCGTACGGCCGTGTCCGCGCGATGCTCGACGACAAGGGCGACAACCTGGAAGAGGCGGGTCCGTCGACTCCGGTCCTCGTCCTCGGTCTCACCAACGTCCCGGGCGCCGGCGACAACTTCCTCGTCGTCGACGAGGACCGCACGGCCCGCCAGATCGCCGAGAAGCGCGCGGCGCGTGAGCGCAACGCCAACTTCGCCCGGCGCGGAGTCCGGTTCTCCCTGGAGAACCTGGACGAGGCCCTTAAGGCCGGTCTGGTGCAGGAACTCAACCTCATCATCAAGGGCGACGCGTCCGGTTCGGTGGAGGCTCTCGAGTCCTCCCTGCTCCAGTTGGACGTCGGCGAAGAGGTCGACATCCGCGTCCTGCACCGTGGTGTCGGTGCGGTCACGGAGTCGGACGTCGACCTGGCGATGGGCTCGGACGCCATCGTGATCGGCTTCAACGTGCGCGCCGCAGGGCGTGCCGCGCAGATGGCCGAGCGCGAAGGCGTGGATGTCCGCTACTACTCGGTCATCTACCAGGCGATCGAGGAGATCGAGGCGGCCCTCAAGGGCATGCTCAAGCCGGAGTACGAAGAGGTCGAGCTCGGTACGGCGGAGATCCGCGAGGTCTTCAAGTCGTCCAAGCTGGGCAACATCGCCGGTGTCCTGGTCCGGTCGGGCGAGGTCAAGCGCAACACCAAGGCGCGCCTCATCCGCGACGGCAAGGTGGTCGCGGAGAGCCTCACCATCTCCGGTCTGCGCCGCTTCAAGGACGATGTCACCGAGATCCGCGAAGGGTTCGAGGGCGGTATCAACCTCGGCAACTTCAACGACATCAAGGTCGACGACGTCATCGCGACGTACGAGATGCGGGAGAAGCCGCGCGCGTAAGCGCTCGGACTTCCGAGACGGTCCGGTCCGGGGCCGGTCGACGGAGAGTAATTTCCGTCGATCGGCCCCGGCCGTTCGTTGTACGGTTCTGGATGTCCCCGCCACACGGATGGCGGGGCCATCGATCCCGTACCGGCGGGTGAACCGGCTACACACATGTATGTGGGGACACTGTCCTTCGACCTCCTCCTCGGCGACGTACGGTCGCTGAAGGAGAAGCGCTCCGTCGTCCGCCCGATCGTCGCCGAGCTGCAGCGGAAGTACGCGGTGAGCGCGGCCGAGGTGGACCATATGGACCTCCACCGCAGGGCCGGTATCGGCCTCGCGTTGGTGTCCGGCGACGCGGGGCACGTGACGGACGTACTGGACCGGTGCGAACGGCTGGTCGCCGGACGCCCCGAAGTGGAACTGCTGTCCGTGCGGCGGCGCTTCCACGGCGACGACGACTGACCCAAGAACGCAGAAGAAGAAAGAACGGGAGACGGACCAGTGGCCGACAACGCGCGGGCGAAAAGGCTGGCGGACCTCATCCGGGAGGTGGTGGCCCAGAAGCTGCTGCGCGGGATCAAGGACCCGCGGCTCGGCTCGCACGTCACCATCACGGACACCCGGGTCACGGGTGACCTGCGGGAGGCGACCGTCTTCTACACGGTGTACGGGGACGACGAGGAGCGGGCGGCCGCGGCCGCCGGACTGGAGAGCGCCAAGGGCGTGCTCCGTTCCGCGGTCGGTGCGGCGGCGGGCGTGAAGTTCACCCCGACGCTGACCTTCGTGGCCGACGCGCTGCCCGACACCGCCAAGACCATCGACGACCTCCTCGACAGGGCACGCCAGTCCGACGAGAAGGTGCGCGAGGTCTCGGCCGGCGCCCACTACGCCGGCGAGGCGGACCCGTACAAGAAGCCGGGCGAGGACGAGGACGACGCCGCCGAATGACCGAGAAGACCCGGACGCCCGACGGCCTTGTCATTGTCGACAAGCCGTCGGGCTTCACTTCGCACGATGTCGTCGCCAAGATGCGCGGCATCGCCCGGACCCGCCGTGTCGGCCACGCCGGCACCCTCGACCCCATGGCGACGGGCGTGCTCGTCCTCGGCGTCGAGAAGGCGACCAAACTCCTCGGGCACCTCGCGCTCACCGAGAAGGAGTACCTGGGCACGATCCGCCTGGGGCAGACGACCCTGACCGACGACGCCGAGGGCGCGATCACGGGGTCGGTCGACGCCTCGAAGGTCACCCGCGACGCCGTCGACGCCGGTATCGCCGAGCTGACCGGCGAGATCATGCAGGTGCCGTCCAAGGTCAGCGCCATCAAGATCAACGGTGTGCGGTCGTACAAGCGGGCGCGGGAGGGCGAGGACTTCGAGATCCCCGCCCGGCCCGTCACCGTCTCGTCCTTCGCGGTGTACGACGTCCGGGACGCCGTCGCCGAGGACGGTACCCCGGTCCTGGACCTGGTGGTGTCGGTGGTCTGCTCGTCCGGCACGTACATCCGGGCCCTGGCCCGCGACCTGGGCGCCGGGCTGGGCGTCGGCGGGCACCTCACCGCGCTGCGCCGCACGCGCGTCGGCCCGTACAAGCTGGACTCCGCGCGCACCCTCGACCAGCACCAGCAGGAACTGACGGTGATGCCGATCGCCGAGGCCGCCGCGGCCGCGTTCCCGCGCTGGGACGTGGACGACCGGCGGGCCCGGCTGCTCACCAACGGCGTCCGGCTCGACATGTCCGACGAGTACACGGGCGTCGGCGCCGTGGCCGTCTTCGACCCCGAGGGCCGTTTCCTCGCCCTCGTCGAGGAGCACAAGGGCAAGGCGAAGAGCCTCGCCATATTCGGCTGAGGCCCGGACGGGGCCGGTCTGCGCACGGCTCGGTACCGACCGTGGAGCGGCGATCACGGGGTCGTCGCTGCCGCCGCTCCACGGTCCCCCCTCGGTTCCCCCACCCCTAGGGTGTGTCCGACCGCCCCCGTCCATTCACCCGACCGGGCAGGCGCTCGGAGTGAACCGGGGGAGCGGAAGGGGGCGCGTTCGCCAGGCGATCTGTCCGGCTGATCGCCCCGCGCCTAACGTCGAGGTCAGGGCCCCTTTCTCGGCTCATCGGACTCCGAGAGCTCATCCGAGGCAGGCCCTGGGTACGTGCTCGGGTACGGCGGGGAGGTTCGACCATGGCGGGACGGGGCCCGCGGACCGGGGAGGCCCCCGGCACCGCACGTCCGACCCAGCAGGACGACGACTCCCGGTACGCGCGCGGCCGACAGCGGCCCGCCGCGGTGGAACCGGGGGAGGGGCCCGGACGCGACGACGCGCTCGTCCACATCCACGACCTCGCCGGCCGCCTCCGCGGCACCGGCTTCGCGGCCGACCACCACGGCACGGTCGTCACCAGCCACGAGACGGTCGACGGCCTGTCCCGGCTCGTCCTGTACGCCGCCGGGAACCGCAGGTGTGTCGTGACCGCCGACGCGGTGACCCCGCTGCCCGACCTGAACCTGGCCCTCGTCCGCACCGCAGGCCTCGGCGTGGACCCGCTGCCCGTCACCGTGCGGGACCGGATCGACACCGGCACCTACGTGCGCGTCCCCGCCGGCTGCTGGCGCGAGGCACGGGTGCTGAGCGCGACCCCTGTGACGTACACCGCCACCGACCGCTTCCACTACCTCGGCGACGCCCTGGAGCTCGCGATCGGCACGGCCGGAAGGGACGCGCTGCGACTGGGCGGCGGGGCCGCCGGAGGGCCGGTGCTCGACGCGGAGACCGGTGCCGTGGTCGGCGTCCTCGGCACCGCACTGCAGAGCGGCCACCGGGACGCGGGCTTCGCGGTACCGCTGCGCCCGGCGCCGAGCGGACCCCTCGCGGAGCTGCTTGCCGCGAACGCGGCGACGGTCCCCGCGTACGGCGTCGACCTCAACCTCGCCGGGGTGCTGGAGCTGACGGCGACTTCGGTGGGTCAGGACGGGCCGGTGGGGGTGCTGGCGGGGGTGGGTGCGGGGGAGCCGGGTGGGGATGCCGGCGGTGCGGGTGTGGGTGCGGCCGGGCCGGGTGCGGATTGGTCGGGGGGTGGCTCCGGCGGTGGGGCGGGGGCGGGTTCTGCTTGGTCGGGTGGGGACGCCGACGGTGCGGGTTCGGGTGCTGCTGTGGGTGCGGCCGGGCCTGGTGTGGAGCGGTCGGGTGGTGGCTTCGGTGGTGGGGTGGGTTCTGCTTGGTCGGGCGCGGGTCGCGGCCGGGGGCGCGCTGGTGCCCGTGGGGTGCAGGTGGGCGGCGGGGCAGGTGGGCCGGGCGCGGTGGAGCCGGTTGAACGGGCCGTCGCGGCGGCGGCGTTCGCCGCGTTCCTCGAGGGCCCGGCCGCCGTCCTCGGGCTCGTCGGGGCGCCCGGCAGCGGTCGTACGACAGAGCTCGCGGCCCTGGCCGCCCGCCGTCACGGCTCCTCTGAACCGGCGCCCACGTTGTGGCTGCGCGGCGCAGACTTGAAGGACGACGACGACTCGGTGGCGGACGCGGCGCGACGGGCGCTGGCGAGGGCGGCCCGGATCGTCGCGGCGTCGGATCCCGTCCTCCCGGACCTCGGCGACACCACCCCGGAACGCCTGGCGCACCTCGCCCACACCGCGGGGCGCCCCCTCCTGCTCCTCCTCGACGGCCCCGAGGAGATGCCGCCGGTCCTGGCCCACCGCCTCGCCGAGTGGACCGACGGGACGGCGAGGTGGCTGCGGGAGACCGGGGTGCGGATGGTGGTGGCGTGTCGGAGTGAGTACTGGGAGGGGGTGCGGTTTCCGGCGGAGCTGACGTACGACGCTCCGGCCCGTCGAGGGCCCGAGCGCGTCCACCTCGGCGACCTGGACGTCCCCCCGTGCGTCCACCTCGGCGACCTGCGGGACGATGAGGCCCGCCTGGCACGGGCGCGGTACCGCATCCCCGAGGGCGTCCTCGCCGACCCCGACGCCCGACACCCTCTCACCCTCCGCCTCCTCTCGGAGATCCGCGCCGCCCACCTCGACGCCCCCGACACCCGCCTCGACCGCCACGACGTCCTCTCGGCCCACCTCGACCTGATGTGCCTGCGCGTCGCCGTCAGCCTGGCAGCGCAGTACGGCCTGCGCGGCACGGCCGTACGCCGCCTCGCCGCCCGGGTCTCCGGACAAATCCACGAGGCCGCCCGCCGCAGTCTCGGCCCGGGACAGGGCGAGCTGGACCGCGAGTCGTTCGAGGCGGTGTTCCCGTGGGGGCAGGCGCCCGCGAGGCTCGGGGGTGGCACCGGCTGGGCCTCCGCCGTCCTCACCGAGGGCCTCCTCGTCCCCGCCGGCGGCGGCTACCGCTTCGCTCACGAGGAGCTCGCCGACTGGATCCAGGGCATGCACCTCGACCTGGACGAGGCGCTGCGCGCCCTGATCCACCACCGCCGTGCCGACCCTGACGGCGACCGCCCGATTCCCGTGCCGCACCACCGCATCGGGCCCGTCGTCCAGGCCCTGCTGCTCCTCGCCCGCCAGCAGGGGACCGGCCAACTGGTCTGTCGCCTGGACGAGTTGGTGCACGCGCTCGACGCCGACCCGGACAACTGGTGGGCCGCCCGCCTCGTCGCCGAGGTCCTGCCGCGGGTGCCCGACGCCACGCCGTACACCCCCCTCCTTCACCTGCTCACCGACCGGATGGTGGCCTGGCGGCAGCAGGAGCGACCACTGCCCTCCGAGTTCGGGCCGGACTTCTGGACCTCCCTGCCGCTCCCCCAGGACACCCGCTTCGACCTGCTGCGCCGGCTCGTCCTCGCCGACGGCCCGCCGCACGAGACCGGTGGCCCGCGGTTCCTGGACGCGGTCGCCCGGCTGCTCACCGCCGACCCCATCGCGGTACAACGGCGTCTCGTCCGCTGGTTCGACGACGAACGTCCGTTGCCCGCCACCCCGCACGCGACCGTGGCGAAGGCCGCGCAGGCGCTGCTGCACACGCACCGGCACCGGGCGGTGGACGACCTGACGGAGGTCCTCGTCGACAGTGCGCACGGCAGGGCCGACGAGCTGCTCGCCGTACTGTCCGAGGACGAGCCGTCGGCCGTGTGCCGGGCCGTGGACCGGTGGACGCACGACGAGCGGCCCGCGCGGCGGGTCGCGGCGGTGGCGTACGGACTGCGCGCCGCCCCGCACGTGCGTACCGAGGCCGACCGCGAACTGCTGCGCTACGCCGCTCTCGCCCTGCTCGCCCGCCCCGCCGACTGCACCCTGCACGGCGGCGCGCTCGCCCTGTTGGTCCAGGACCCGCACACCCGCGACCGTCATCTCCCGCAGGCGCTCGGGCACTTCGTGGCCGGCGATCCGCAGGTGCCGCCGAGTGCGCTGGTGCCCGCCCTGGCGACCCACGCGGACCCGGTGCTCGACGCGTTCCGGGCCCGGCTGCGCCGCCCGGACGCCGGGGCGGTGCTGCGCGCGCTCGCCGACGTCACCACGCCCGCGCCGGCCCGCCGGATCGCCGCGCTGGTGCGGGAGGCGGTGGAGCGGCGCCCGGAGACGGCCGGGGACGTGGCGGCGTACGTGGACAGGCGGCTGGACCACGGCTCCACCGCCCGCGCGGTCCTGCTGCCCCTGGTCACGGGCCTGCTCGACGGCGGCCCCGAGCAGGTGCGGGCAGCCCTCGCGACCGTACTCGCGGCCCCCGGCACACCCGCCTCCCGCCCCCTGCGCCAGGAGCTCCTCGAACGTCTCCTGACCCGTGAACACGACCCGTCCGTCCTGATCGCCGTACTGCGCGCGGCAGCCGCTCGCGAGGACGACCCCCTCGTCGCACGTGGCCTGGTCCACCGCACCGGACTTCTCCTGGTCCGCACCCCGGACGGCGCGACCTGCTTCGACCGCGACCTCGTCGACCTGGGGCGGAACGTCCCCGGTTTCGCCGCGCTGGTGGCCGGCTGGCTGACCGAGACGCCGCAGGAATGGGCGGCGGTGGTGGGTCCGAGCGCCCGCCGGATGATCGAGAACCTGGCGGGCGTACGGGTGCCCGCCTGACCGGGATCACGTGCGCCGGGTCACAGCGCCCATGCCGATGCGGGCCGGAAGCACCCGGCATGGCACCCTTAGACCTGCGTGAGACATACGTGCGTGAGAGAAAACCACGGACACGGGTTCGACGAGTTTGCGACGAGGAGCAGTCACAGTGCAGCGCTGGCGTGGCTTGGAGGACATCCCCGAGGACTGGGGGCGCAGCGTCGTCACCATCGGTTCCTACGACGGGGTCCACCGCGGGCACCAGCTGATCATCCGGCATGCCGTGGATCGTGCCCGTGAGCTGGGCGTTCCCGCCGTCGTCGTCACCTTCGACCCGCACCCCAGCGAGGTCGTCCGCCCCGGCAGCCACCCACCGCTGCTCGCCCCGCACCACCGCCGCGCCGAACTGATGGCCGAGCTGGGCGTGGACGCGCTCCTGATCCTCCCCTTCACCACGGAGTTCTCGAAGCTGTCCCCGGCCGACTTCGTCGTCAAGGTCCTGGTCGACAAGCTGCACGCCAAGGCGGTAGTCGAGGGCCCGAACTTCCGCTTCGGCCACAAGGCCGCCGGGAACGTGGAGTTCCTCGCCGAGCAGGGCAAGGTCTACGACTTCGAGGTCGAGGTCGTCGACCTGTACGTGTCCGGCACGGCGGGCGGCGGCGAACCCTTCTCCTCGACCCTCACCCGGCGCCTGGTCGCCGAGGGCGACCTCGAAGGAGCCGCCGAGATCCTGGGCCGCCCGCACCGCGTGGAGGGCATCGTCGTCCGCGGGGCCCAACGCGGCCGCGAGATGGGCTTCCCGACGGCGAACGTCGAGACGCTCCCGCACACCGCGATCCCCGCCGACGGCGTGTACGCCGGCTGGCTGCACACTCAGGGCGAGGCGATGCCCGCCGCGATCTCCGTCGGCACCAACCCGCAGTTCGACGGCACCGAGCGCACGGTGGAGGCGTACGCCATCGACCGCGTGGGCCTCGACCTGTACGGCCTGCACGTCGCCGTCGACTTCCTCGCCTTCGTCCGCGGCCAGGCGAAGTTCGACACGCTCGACGCGCTGCTCGTGCAGATCGCGGAGGACGTGAAGCGGTGCCGGGAGCTGGTGGCGGCCTCGGAGACCGCCGAGTAGGAGTTGCCACGACGCCGAAGGGCGGCCGGTACCTGTCGGGTACCGGCCGCCCTTTCGTGTGCGCCTGCTGAGTGCCTACTGCTGCTGGGGCGGCGGCGGGGGTGGGGTCTGCCCACCCTGGTGGCCTGGCTGCCCCGGCTGGGGATAGCCGTAGCCCTGCTGCGGGTAGGGCTGCTGCCCTGGCTGCGGATACGGCTGACCGGGCGCGGCGGGCGGTTGTCCCGGGTGCCCCGGCTGGGCGTAGGGCTGGCCCTGGGGGTACGGCTGCTGGGGCGGGGGCTGCTGGCCGGGGTGGGGCTGCTGCGGGTACGGAGGCTGCCCGGGCTGTCCGGCCTGTCCCTGTTGGGCGTACGGCTGTCCCGGGATCTGCTGCTGTCCCGGCATCGGCGGGGCCGCCACCGGGGGCGGGTTGCCGTTGGCCGTCCACAGGCCGTGCAACTGCTGGTGCCGTACGAAGTCCTCGGCGACCATCGCCGCGAGGTTGAAGTACGCCTCCCGCACCTTCGGCCGCATCATGTCGAGGTCGACCTCGGCGCCGGCCGAGAGGTGTTCGTCGAAGGGGACGACGACGACTCCGCGGCAGCGCGTCTCGAAGTGGCTGACGATGTCCTCGACCTTGATCATCTTGCCGGTCTCGCGGACCCCGGAGATGACTGTGAGGGACCGCGAGACAAGGTCGGCGTATCCGTGCGCGGACAGCCAGTCCAGGGTCGTGCTGGCGCTGCTCGCACCGTCCACGGACGGCGTCGAGATGATGATGAGCTGGTCGGCGAGGTCGAGCACACCACGCATGGCGCTGTAGAGCAGACCGGTACCCGAGTCGGTGAGGATGATCGGGTACTGGTTGCCGAGCACGTCGATCGCGCGCCGGTAGTCCTCGTCGTTGAACGTGGTCGACACGGCCGGGTCGACGTCGTTGGCGATGATTTCCAGGCCGGACGCCGCCTGGGAGGTGAACCGCCGGATGTCCATGTACGAGTTGAGGTACGGGATCGCCTGGACGAGGTCACGGATGGTGGCCCCGGTCTCGCGGCGGACCCGGCGGCCGAGCGTGCCGGCGTCCGGGTTGGCGTCGATCGCGAGGATCTTGTCCTGCCGCTCGGTGGCGAGCGTGGAGCCGAGCGCGGTGGTCGTGGTCGTCTTGCCCACGCCGCCCTTGAGGCTGATGACGGCGATCCGGTAGCAGGACAGCACCGGGGTCCGGATCAGCTCCAACTTCCGCTGCCGCTCGGCCTCTTCTTTCTTCCCGCCGAGCTTGAACTTGGAGCCGGCCGCCGGGCGGCTGCTCTTCGCCTTCTGCTTCTTGCTGTTGAGCAGACGGTCGGAGGACAGCTCCACGGCCGCGGTGTAACCGAGCGGCGCGGCACCGGGGTTGGCCGGCTGCCGCTGGTCGTGCTGGACGGCCTGGGGCCAGGCGGCACCGGTGCGGGGGTCGACGGCCTGCTGGGGCTGCTGGGGCTGCTGGGCAGGCTGACCTTGCTGCGGGTGCTGCGGGTGCTGCGGGAACGGCGGGGCCTGGCCGTCCGGCTGCTGCTGCGGCGGGCCCGGATGGGGCTGTGCGGGGTTCGCCGGCTGTCCGGGGTGGCCCTGCTGCATGGGCGGCTGGGGGAAGCCATAGCCGCCCTGTGCGGCCGGCTGCTGCTGGGGCGGGGTGTTGGGCTGCGGGAACCCGTATCCCCCCTGGGCGTTGGGCGCGGGAGGCTGCGGGAAGCCGTATCCGCCCTGGGTGTTGGGTGCCGGCGGCTGCGGGAAGCCGTAACCGCTCTGTGCGGCGGGCGGCTGCTGGGCCGGCGGGCCGGGGTGCGGGAAGCCGTAGCCGTGCTGGGGCGCGGCCGGAGGGGCTTCCGGGCCCGGCGGCGTCGGCGCGGCGGGCGGGTTCCAGGCGGTCGGCGCGGGCTGCGGCGCCTGCGGCTGGAAGGGCGGCTGCTGCGCGGGAGCCGCCGGGTCCGGCTGCGGCTGCGCGGGCCACTGCGGGGCAGCCATGGGAGCGGCGGGCTGGTACGACGGCGGCAGCGGCGGTACACCGCTCTGCGGCGCCGGCGGGGGAGTCCAGGCGGAGGGCGCGCCCTGCGGAGCGGCGTCGGCGCCGGAAGAGTCGGCGGTCGCACCGGCGTCCGCTGCGGGGGCGCTCCCTGCCTCGCTGTCCGCTGTGGCGGCCTCATCGGAGGTGGCGGCGGGAGCGGCCGCGTCCTCGCCGCTCTGCACATCACCGGAGGAGTCGCCGGAAGCGTCCTCGGAGACGCCCTCGCCGTCATCCGTACCGGCATCGGCACCGCCCGGGTCAGCGGTCGTACCGTCGGAACCGCCGTCACCGTCTCCGGGCTGAGCCGAAGCGCCGGCCGGAGCCTCTTCGGCGGAACCGTCGGCAGGCGAGGGTTCACCTTCGCGCTTGCTCTCGCTCTCCTCGGCAGTCTGCTGAGCGTTGGCCGCGGCGGCGAGGTCCGCGATCTCCTGCTTCAGGGAGGCGGCGGAGAACCGCATCGTGGCGCCGCTCTCCAGATCGCCGGTGCCGGACTCGTCCGCGCCGAAAACCGGGAAGGGGGGCGGAGACGGCGACGGGGAGGGGCCTGGCGGAGCAGGGGTGACAGGTGGCGCGGAGACGACCGGCGGGGCGGGCTGAGATGGCGGAGAAGGCGGCGCGACGGGAGATTCGGGCACGGCCGGAGCCCACTGCCCCTGCCCCTGCCCCTGCGTCTGCCCGTGTCCCTGTCCCTGCCCGTGTCCCTCGGACTGCGCCTGCGGCTGCTGCAGTTCGAAGCCGCCGCTCGCGGGAGGCCCGGGCGGAGTCGTCGGCTCGGCCACCTGCGGCATGGCCGGAGGCGGAGTCGGAGCCGCCGGCGCGAAGTCGTTGTCCGGCGGTGGCGGAACGGCCGCAGGGGCACCGGAGGCCCCGCCGGCCGTGCCCTGTCCCGACGCCGTGTCGCCCGCGTTCTGCGTGTACCAGGCGGGCGGCGCATAGTCGATGGTGAACTCGCCCGTCATCTCGATGGCGGACTCGGCGTCGGGCTGGTCATCGTCGGGTGTGGCCCAGCCCCCGCGGATCCCGTCCCGATCGCTGCTCACAGTTCCTCCTGGTGTGGTCGAGCACCCTCATGCCGTGCCGGGGCGACCATTACTTGTCGGCCTTGGTCGTTGGAGGTCGTCCGATCCACCGGCTCCCCCTGGGGCGCCGACGCCCGGTCAACGGGGTTCTGGCATCGCGCCCGGTACCAGCCTAATCACCACGCGACCCACCTCGGCAGGCCCATCCATTCCTCAAGGCCCGCCACCGGCATCACAACCGTCTCTGAAGTGCCGTGCTTGACGCCAATTCCGGTGCGCAAACCGCCCGATAACGGATCTACGGCCGTACGACAAAGTGGAACAATCGTCCCCGAATGGTCAATTCGCGTCAGGTGATGGCTGTTTCAGTCCATCCTTCGAGGCATACCCAACAATCCGATCTCGGCGTCGGTGGGCTGCGTCAACACGTACTGCCGGTCGCGGTCGGTGCACCAGAGTGTGAGCCCGTCGGAGAGACCGGGCAGCGCGTCCATCTCGGCCCGGGGCAACGCCATCGTACGGCCCAGTTCCGCGGCCTCGTCCGGCGAGATGCGCTGCACCCCGACCAGCCGTGCCTGTCTGAGCAGCCTCGGGGCCACCGGGCTGAGATACGGCAGCAGGGTGAGCACGGCCTGCCAGGGGCCGGAGACCACCCGGCCGCGCGGCGGGCGCATACCGCAGTCCCGCACCACCAGCACCGGCGTACCGGCCGAGGTGCCCTGCGGGGGCACCCGGCCGACCTCGTACACCGCCAGGCCGTTCTGTCCGCCGCCCATCGCGTGCACCATCTGCATCCAGGCCTGCGGCCGCCCCGTCTCGACGGCGACGCGCGCGCCGGTCGCCGCCGCCCTGAGCGCGATGACCTGGGCAGTCCACAGACCACCGATGAGGACGACGTCGTACGGCGTGGGACGGTTGAGTCCCAGAACCGCGGGACGGCCGTCCGCGTCCACGCCGATGACCACGCCGTCGTCCCCTATGGGCAGCGTGAGTGCGTCCAGTTGCTCCACGGGCAGGGAGTGCCGTGCGTGCCGCGGGCCGATGAGCCCGAAGCCGTTGCGCAGCAGATCGCGCGCCCGCTGCGGGCCGGAGGGCTGGGGCTCGCCGCGGCCGGTGGCCGCCTGCCCCGCGCGTGTGGTCATCGCCGTCACCGGACACCTCCGAGGGGAAGAGTGGCGAGCATGCCGGGCACCTGTTCTCGATCCAGGCGGGCGAGGCCGGTGCCGGTGTGCCGGGCCGCACCCTGCACCGCCCGCCTGGCCGCCACGAGTTCGTCGTCGCTGCGCCCGGTCACCCGCAGGTGCCCGCACACGGAGACCTCCTGTCGCTCCCCGCGCGTCAGCGTGAGGCTGAAGGTGGTGGCGAGCGCGGGAACGGCCGTGACCAGAGCGACGAGTTGCGGCAGCGACGGCGCCCTCTCGCCTCCCAGCGACGGCCACCGGCGGATCCAGTACGTGGTGTGCCGGCGGTTGTCGCAGCGCCAGCTCCGGGCGGACTCCTCCGTCCGCCGCTCCCGCGTGTCCGTCCGCCCCGCCTCCGCCGTCACCAGCGGGTTGGCGCAGGCCGAGGTGGCGATGGCGGAGGTCAGCTCCTCCTCGTCGAGCAGCGTGGCGCGGAATCCCGCTCCGGTCAGCCGGCTCGCGAGGTGGTCGGCGGCGCGTACGACACACTTCTGCGCCCCCACGAGACCGCCGCCGCGGGCTTCCACCGCCTCCGCGCACAGCTCCGGGTCGAGCTTCAACGCGATCCACGTGATCCGCACGGCCGGCGCACCCGTCTGTTCCTGCAGGGGCGCGTAGTTGGCGACGGCCACGGACTGCTGGGGCAGATGCAGTGCGGGCGCGGGCTGGGTGTGCAGCACGACCTGCGCCGACTCCAGCCTGATGTCGTCGACGCCCAGGGCGTCGTAGACCAGCGAGAGCGGCAGGGGCTGCCGGTTCCGCTCGGCCCGCAGGGCGGTGGCGTCGGCCTCCACCTGCAGGACTGCGGTGACGAACGTGCCGTCCCCGATGACTCCGACGGGCCTGCGGTCACGCCCGGCGTACGTGTACGTGCGCAGGCTCGGGTCGCACTCCACGGCCGGCGCGAGCCCCGGTTCTGTACCCTCCGGTATCGGCACGCTCGCGGCCCGGCGCTGCCGTGCGCGCAACGCCCGTGCCGTGGCGAGCCATTCGGGCAGGGAGCGGCCGCGCCGGCGGAAGAAGGAGAGCAGCACCAGGCCGACGGCGACGACGGCCGCGGCCACCAGGGCGACGGGACCGATCACCCACCCGACGAGCACGACGGCGAGCGCGATCTCCAGCAGGACGACACGTTGCAGCCGGAATGCCCCGGCCTGACCCGAACGCACCCTGAGGTGGAGCGCGCCCGGCGTGGCCGGCCGCCGCGCCGGTGTCTGCCGGGCCGCCGCCGGTGTCTGTCCGGGCGCCGAGGAGCCCCGTGACCGCGATCGGCCGCGGGACCGGGCGCGTGTTCCGGAAGCCATCACTCCATCCCCCCGTTTTGCTCACAACTCACTGCTATTTCAGCACCACACAAGGCCTTTGAAGGCCCGGGTACCCTACCCGCTCCGCAAGTCCCCGCGGATACCAGGCATAGTAGGGGGCCGCTCTGACATCGGAGGCGGGGGACCACGTCACCCCGGCGAGCGCGGCCCATGTGAACACGGGGAGAGACAGGCACAGATGGCATCTCGGCGCGATCAGCTCAATGCCTACACCTTCGCGAAGCGCCGCATGCTCGCGGCCTTCCTGCAGTCGTCGCCCGACGGCTCGGAGGAGGGGGCGCCCCGCCCGCTCCGCTCGATCCTTCCCGGCATCATCGTGGGCGTGATCGTCATCGCCGGCTTCGGAGCGTGGGGCATGTTCAAGCCCACCGCACCCAAGGGCTGGAACAGCCCCAACGCCAAGGTGATCATCGCCAGCGACTCGACCACGCGGTACGTCGTCCTGAAGACCGGCTCGCAGGTCCAGTTGCACCCGGTTCTCAACATGGCCTCCGCCAAGCTGCTCCTGAACGAGGGCCAGGGCGAGGTCGTGACCGTCTCCGAGTCCGTCCTCGACAACGGCAAGATCCCGCACGGCGTCACCATCGGCATCCCGTACGCCCCCGACCGCCTGCCGTCGGCGTCCGAGGCGGGCAGCGACAAGCGCTGGGTGGTCTGCGAACGCCCCAGCGCGGGCGGCGAGTCCATCCAGAAGGCGGCCCTGGTCCTCGCCTCCCGGGACATGAAGGCGACCGAGGGCAAGGGCGAGAAGCTGACCGGTGGTCAACTCCTGTACGTCGAGGGCCCCGACGGCAACCGCTATGTCGTGGACGCGAGCGGACGGGCGTATCCCATCGACAAGAGCGACGAACTGCTGCTGCGCGCCGTCGTCGGCTCCGGCCGGGAGCCGCAGAAGGTGTCCAAGGAGTGGCTGGAGACCCTGCACACGGGCGACGCGATCGCCTTCCCTGAGATCGCCGACCAGCCGGGCACCGCGGCCGACGCCCCCGGTCAGCTGGACGAGTCGACCAACAAGGTCGGCATGGTGCTCAAGGCGCTCGACAACAACACGGAGCAGTACTACGTGGTGCTGCCCGGCCGGGTCGCCCCCATCTCGGCATTCGTCGCCCAGCTCCTGCTGTTCAGCGAGGACCTCGCCTCCCTCGGACAGGCCGGCCAGGCCAAGGAGATGGGCCCCGGCGCGATCGTCCCGGGCAAGCCGTTCGGCACGGAACACCGCTGGCCCACCGAGGATCCCCAGCCCGTCAACGAGGCCTCCGGCGCGGCCGGCAGCCGCAGCACCGTCTGCAACGTCCTGCGCGACGTGAACGGCTCCGGCGAAACCACGCTGAGCACGTGGGCGGGCGCGGACTTCCCGGCCAAGCTCCCCACCGGCTCCTCCAGCGCCTACGTCACGCCGGGCTCCGGTCAGCTCTACCGCCAGTTCCAGGGCAAGGAGACCAAGGCGGGACCCGTCTTCCTCGTCACCGACACCGGCCTGCGCTACGTACTGCAGTCCAACGCCGACAGCGGCACGGGCGACTCCGGCATCGGCACGACGGCCAAGGAGCGCAAGCAGGCCCAGGAGGAGGCCGAGCAGGCCCAGACCCGACTGGGGTACAAGGAGGTGGACCCCGCACCGGTCCCCGCCGCCTGGTCGGAGTTCCTGCCCACGGGCCCACGCCTGTCGACGACCGCGGCACGCCAGCCGCAGGGCTCCTGAGGAGTGCGGACATGCGACATGTGCCCTCCGTCCGCCGCCTGACGGCCGCGGACATGCGACTTCTGCCCTCTGTCCGCCGCCTGACGGCCGCGGCGGCCGCGGCGCTGCTGACGACCGCCCCCGTTCTCTTCGCGCCTCCCGCGGCGGCGGCCGACCTCCCCTACTCGGAACAGTGCACGTTCCCCAACGGCAAGTACCCGGGCCGTCCCTGGTCCCTGCAACGGGTCCTCCTGGACGAGCTGTGGCGCCAGTCCAAGGGGAAGAACGTGCGGGTGGCGGTGATCGACACCGGCGTGGACGTGACGAACCCGCAGCTCACCGACGCGGTCGACGTGAAGAGCGGCCGCAACCTCCTGCCGAAGAACCTCAAGGACGACGACGGCAACCCGATCGAGCGGGGCAAGGAGAACGGCACCACGGACACCGTCGGCCACGGCACCAAGGTCGCCGGCATCATCGCGGCCCGCCCCGCCGAGGGCACCGGCTTCGTGGGTCTGGCCCCCGACGCGACCATCATCCCGATCCAGCAGAACGACGCGGAGGGCCACGGCACCGCCGACACCCTGGCGAACGCGATCCTCTACGCCATCCAGGCCAGGGCCGACGTCATCAACATCTCCCAGGACACCTCCAACGCGGTGAAGCCGACCTCCACGCTGGAGCAGGCGATCGACGCGGCCCTGGCTCAGCGCATCGTCGTGGTGGCCTCGGCAGGCAACGACGGACTCGGCGGCAACGTGAAGGAGACGTACCCGGCGTCCTACAAGGGCGTCCTCGCGGTCGCCGCCTCGGACCGCAACAACGAGCGCGCCTCCTTCTCCCAGTCCGGCGAGTTCGTCGGCGTGGCAGCCCCCGGCGTCGACATGATCTCCACCGTCCCCAAGGGCGGCCACTGCTCCGACAACGGTACGAGTTTCTCCGCGCCGTACGTCGCGGGTGTCGCGGCGCTGATCAAGGCGAAGCACCCGACATGGACGGCCCGGCAGATCGTCGCCCAGATCGAACAGACCGCGGAACGCACGACCGGGGGTCACGACATCTACGTCGGATGGGGTGTGGTGGACCCCGTACGTGCTCTGACGGAGGACGACGAACCGCTGGAGTCCCCCAACCCTCAGGCGGGCCTCAGCAAACCGGAAGCCCCCACGCCGGCCAAGTTCCAGATCGGCGAAACGGCCGCCGAACGAAACGCCCGCCTCGCCACGTACGTCTCCGTGGGCGCGGCGGTACTCGTCGCCGGTCTCGGCGGTACGGCGGTGGCGATCCGGGATGCGCGCAGGCGGGCGCGACGGGTCGTGGGAGCGGAGTAGGCGGCGGCACGCGTATCTCGGCGCCAGGGAACTGGAGTTGGGCGTGCCGGTTCCGAGAATCATACGATTGTCGGAAAAGTACGAGGCTCGTGATGCCGAAGCGACGGGGGCACAGGTACGACATGGGTGTGAACGGAGCCGGAGCAGGTTCGGCGCAGGGCGGTGGCAAGAACCTCCGGGTCTCTTCCCAGGATCTGACCAAGCTCGCGGGTGACCTGGACGACATGCAGGACCACCTGGACAAGCAGGTCAAACGCATGGACGCGGTCGTCGACCGCATCGAGGCGGGCTGGCGCGGCCCGGCGGCGACGGCGTACCGGAAGTTCCACCAGGCCGCGGCCGAGGACGCCGTACGCATCCGCGAGGTGATGAAGCTGCTGGAGGAGGCGGTACGCCTGAGCCGCGACGGTTTCTCCCGGGACGACCTCGAGGTGCTGGCGCAGATGCGGGCGATCTCCGTGGACGTCGACAGTGAGGTCGACAAGCTGTCGACGCCGAACACGGAACCACCGGCACCGCGCAGCAGCCTCGACGGATTCTGACCCGCACCGCCAACTCCTCGTACACACAGGCGTAGTTACCGACATCCACTGGGGGATCATGTCGACCGGGCCCGCTTCCGACGACCACATAGCCGTCACCTTCGGCACGCTCCACGACCTCGCCGCGGAGCTTGAGGACATCCTCAAGCAGCTCAACGGCAAGCTGGACAGCCTCTACGACCGGGTCGTGCCCGTCGTGCTGTCCTGGGAGGGCGAGACACGCGACGTCTTCGTCGACAAGCTCGACGAGTGGGACCGCTCGGCGCAGGATCTGCAGGCGGCCCAGAAGTGGCTGCACGAGTACGTCACCACCGGCCACACCAACTACGCGGCGGCGCACCAGGCGGTGCTGCGGGGCTGGGGGGCCGCCTGATGGCAGACCGTCCCAGCGATGCCGAACGCAAAGCGGAGCGGGACCGGCTGAAACCGGCGGCGCCGGACAGCGGGGGTGGCTTCGACGTGCAACCACCGCATCTGTATTACTCGTCGGTGGTCATACGCGACGGGCAGTTCGACTACGACAAGGGCGCCACCAAGCTGGTCGGTGCGCTCAACCAGTACAGCCAGTCGGCAGGGACCGGGTGGGGCCCCGACTCCTTTGCCAAGGTCTACATGCAGATAGCCGAGAAGTTCGTCCAAGTCTGGTCGGCCAGCGTGGTGAGCGTCGGCGGCGTCGCGGTGGGTCTGACCACGACTGCCAACAACTACCAGGCAGCGGACTGGTCCACGCGCGGTATGCAAGGCCCGGCGCCGCGCCGCACTCCTCCCGTCGTCATCGACAAAGCGCCCAACTACGGGAAGATCAACGACATCAAGTGGACCGGGACCGGCGAGGACGCCGACTCGTGGGCGATCTCCGGGGCCATGGGCGAGATTCCGGACTTCCTCGCCGACGTCATCCGGCCGGCCATCGAGTACGGGCTGAACCTCGGCAAGACCCATGAGATCACGCCGGGCGCTCGCGATGACGACCTCAAGGGAATGGCCACCGCGTGGCGGGAGGCGGCGAGCACCGCGCTCGAGGCCGGTGACAATTTCACCTCCGCCATCAGCTACATGACGGACCCGAGCGGAAACAACGAATGGCAGAGCGCGATGAAGTCGTTCTGCCAGTCGATCTGGGGGACCACTGCCTGGGGCCGTAGTCGGGACTCGCAGGGACAGATCGCCCCGCCTCACCAGGGCGGGCGCAGTTGGAAGACCTCGGGAAACGTGGCGCCCGCACAGCGTAGGCCGATCCTGGAGGTGCTGCACCACACTGCTGACACCATTCAGAAGACCTGCGACGACCTGGCCCAGGCCGCGCAGACGTGTCGGGAAACCACCACCGCCCTCGCGAAGACGGCGGCTCAGAAGATGGTGGAGGATCTGACGACGGGGCTCGACGCGCTGGAACTGCTCCAGCTCGCAAGCACCCTCATGTTCGGCAAGCTCGTGTACACCTTCCGTACGCACATGGACCGTCCGGCCGCGGACCGGGCCGTTGAGATCTACCAGCAGAAGTTTAGCGACGCCGCCACCACGCTCCTCGCGCTGGAATGGGAGCTGGACGAGGCGCTCAAGAGCGCACCGACGTTCATCGCGGAGACGGCCAGGGCCGAGGCATTCGCAGGCCGATCGTTGAACGAGTTCAAGAAGGAGCACAAACTCCTGAACGGGGAAAACCCGTTTCCTTACAAGTACACGATCGACCTGGCGATGGCCGAGGACCTCGGCGGCGGCCACACCATCGACAAACACGTCGGTAAGACCGACGCCCAACTACTCCAGCGCCTGCGTGACCAGGCCAACAGCAACGGCCCGACGATCCCGGCGGCATCCAGCTTCCCCGACCTGGCCTCGGCCCAGAAGTACACCCAGTACTGCATCAGGGAGAAGAGCAGCGAGATCGACGCCTGGCTGGCGACCGGCCGTCCGCCCACACCACCGTCGCCGGTCTTCGAGGTCCGTTCGGTGAGCGCGGACCCGAACAATCCGCTGGCCCCCACGCAGGTGACCGGTCGTACCTCCGTGGTGGTCAACGGCCAGGCGACACCGGTGGCCGACGCGCACGGCGTGCAGACTCGCCTCCGCTTCGACGACAGCCTGGATCCGCCCTTCGCTGTGGTCACCTCCATGCCGAAGTGACGGATCACCGAATTACGCTGAAGCCCCGCGACGCACACGACACCGAACAATTCACCACCTCCCCGGAGAGCCGATGACCTCGCCTGACGCCGCAGCCTGGGCGGACGCCCTGACCATGTACGCACGGCGGTATTCGATCGTCGTCGTGGGTCCCCGCCGCCACGAGGACTGGGTGCTGGACGCCGCCGCTCTGCTCCGCAAGGAGACGACGGACCCGCGTTCCTGGAAGTCGCGGGAGTTCTACGAGGAGGGCGACGAGGAATGGAGCCCGGACAGGCTCGCGCCCTTCCTGCCTGCGGACGAGGGCTGGCGGTCCAGGCTTCGGGAGATCACCCGCAGCTCGGCCGAACAGCTCCTGGTCGCGATCTCCACCAACTGGCTGGACGTCACCAGGGAGCCGGGCTTCGAAGACCGCCGCCCCGAACTCGAGGAGAAAGCACGGGTCCTCCTCGCCCGATTCCCCCCTCCCACCGCCCGGTTCTTCACCAACGGCTGGTACGGAGCCGATGACCCGCTGGACTTCTACCATCCCATCACCGGCTGTGACCCGTTCAGCGAACACGACTGGGACGTGGGTCTGCTCGCGGTGTCCGACACCGAGCTCGGCATCTTCTGGTCCTTCGACGCCACCTGAGAGGACTCTCATGAATAGCAACGACGGCATGGAGCCCACCGCGTCGACCATCGTCCGCACCCGTTCCGCCACGTACCCCGACCGCGAAACCGCCCAATGGGCAACCCAGCAGGTCGTCACCGTCAACGAGCAGGTCGTCCACCGGTGGCTGGCGAAGTCCACGCGTCCCCGTCTGACCATCGAGGCCTCCTGGCCCTCGCGGTCCGAGCCGGTGGGCCGAGTCCTGCTGCAGGCGATGATGCTGGCCGGGCGCGAGCCCATCGACGTACGTGCGGCCCGCGTGGTTCTGAAGCGGGACGCGTCCCGCCAGCACGGCTTCGTCGTCCACGCCACCTTCCCCGTCTACCTGTAGAGACCCGTAGAGGCTGATCATCGTGCCCCTGAGCCCCCTCGAACACGACCGCCGCTACGGCGAGCTGGACCAGGTGATGCGTGCCTACGCCGGACAGCCGGCCGACGACACCGCGGACAAGCCCAGCCAGGCCCTGACCGCATACCTGCGACACACCTGGCACAGCCGCCCGTGGGCCCTGGCCGTCGCCGAGCGGCAACTGCGCGAGTACGCCGACAACCCGCCCGGCCGACTCCGGCTGCGCCTGGGCGAGTTCTATCCGATTCCGGACGTCGGTCTGCCCGAGGGCGAGATCCAGCAGTGGCTGTACTGCCTCGCCGATCACATCAAGCACAGTGTCGACGAGGGCGAGGTCCCGCCCACGGCCACGCCCGCCACCCACTGGGAGTGGCAGGCCCGTTTCCCCGAGCTGGGTCAGTTCCTCGGCGGTTGGTTCTCCCAGGACATGCCGGACGAGTTCGACGGCCACGACTCGGCCGTCGACGACTACCGGGCCTCGACCGACCCGCAGCTCACGGCCCGGCTCGTCGGCGAGCTGCACGAGCTGCTCGCGCTGGACCTCGACGAGTCCGACTACGCCCTGGCCGTCGCCGAGTTGGGCATGGAGGTCGACCCGCCGGCCCCCTACTCGCCGAGCGGGTGGCTCGCGCTGGTCGCGGATCGGCTCAGTGCGCCGCGGGCGGAGTACGGGCCTCGGGGCACGGGCGACGGCTGAGTGCGGAAGGCGATGGCGGCTGCACGCTCGACGACTTGGTCGCCGGGACGGACGGCACCGTCTGGCCGTACTGCTCCAAGTGGCCGACGACTGACCGAAGGCGGCCCCTCCGCGCCCCGGTCATCCCGCAGTCAAGCCCTGACCGGGTCGTGGCCAAACCGTCGTATGGGTTCCGCATGCCCGAACCCCGCCAACCTGACATAGCGGGATTTGCCCGATCGCTCGCTGGCTACGGTGGTGCCGCCACATCGTCCACGGGGGAGAGGAGACGGCGGTGGCCGTACCGATCCGTTCCCACCTTCTCGACTACTTCGAGGCGGAGCCGCCCACCGGCCCGGGCCAAGCCCTAGCGCAGTCCGGAGCCGGGGCATCGGCCCCGGAGCCCCGCAGATCACGCCTTCTCGATTACGTCGATCATGTCGAGTCCAGCGATCACGTCGAGTACAGCGAGCGCACCGAACACCTGCAGACGGAGCGGCCACCGGGCCCGAAGCCGGGCGTACCCCCGTACCGCACTCCGGTCTTCGTCCCCGCCCACCCCCGGTACGTCGACACGACGGACGCTTCCGGCAGCCCCGCCCGCGCGCTGTTCATCGCGTACGAACTGTTCGAGCACCCCGTGCAGGGAAGCGTGGCGTTCGCCTTCACCACGCCGGCCAAGCTGGTCGCGGCGCTCGGCGAGGCGCAGCCGTGGGTGGCCACGTCGATCGGGCTGCTGGCGGAAGGGCTGGACGAGCACGGCGTCACGGTCCTCCTCGACCCGCGCCTCACCCCAGGACACCCCAACTGGCTGCCGGCCGACCTGGCCGCCTACGCGCGGGCGGTGAGCTGATGGCCGTCGACTTCAAGGCCGTGCTGAGCGACCTCACCGCGATGGCGAAGACCTTTCACGACGAGGCCGTCAACTACCGCAAGCTGCACCCCGACGTCGCCCCGCCCGTGGCGGACGGCGGCGACGCCGGGCTCGATCACGCCGTCAAGGAGGTCGCCGACCTCATCGTCGCCCTGCACATCGGCTTCGCCGACCGCCTGGACGACCACGGCGACAAGGTGACGTACGCCCGCGACTCCTTCCAGCGGCACGACATCGACGTTCACGGCCTGTTCGAGGACCTGATGGTGGGGGACGGCTGATGGCCGACAGCTGGGTCGGCGGCGACATCGGCGGGCTGCGCACGATGGCCGAGACGTACAAGAACGCGAAGCAGAAGCTCGACGACGTCGTCCGCCCGCTGGGCCGCGCGGTCGAGGAGCTGGTCGGCGACACCTCCTGGAAGGGTGAGGCGGCCGAGACGTTCCGCGCCACCTGGAGTCAGGACGCGCTGACGGCGGGCGCCTTCGCGAGCCTCGTGCACGCCGCGGGCGGCATCCTTTCCGACCTGGCCGACGCACTCTCCACCTGCGAGACGGCCCTGCAGAACGCGGAGCACGCGGCCACCCGCAAGGGAGTGGCCATGAAGGACAAGGGCGTCCCGCTGGAGATGGCGACGGCGAATCCGCCCAGTGCCGACGACCAGCAGGCGATCGCCGCGATGGGCGAGTACCACAAGGTGCGCACGGAGATCCTGCACACCGCCCAGCACGCCCGGCTGGTCGCGGCGAACGCACTCCGGGGCTTGTACGCGCAGGTGACGGCACCGGTGTCCACCGGAGACAAGATCACCATTGCCGACGCGCTGCGCGGTCTGTACGCCTACGACGCCGAGGACGCCCGGGCCGGCGGCAGACAGGCCCGCGAGCTGATCGACGGGGCCAAGGCCGAGGAGCGGTCCGCCAAGAAGGAACTGCGGTCGGAGCGCAAGGCGTTCCAGAAGGCGGGCCGCGCGCTGCCCGACGACCTTCCCGCCAAGGGTGCCTACCGTGACGCGGTCATGAAGGTCGACTCGTTGGAGGACGCCATCGCCCGCGCCGATCACGGCAGTACGGCCCTGCCGTACGACCGTGCCCTCAACGTGAAGCTGGCCGACGCGGCGGACGCGTTGCGCTTGGGCGAAGGCGTGAGCAAGCTTCCCGAATTCCTCAGGGAGATCCCGGTGCTGGACGTCGCCGCGGCCGCTGCCTGCGGCCTGGTCGAGGCGAAGGACGACCACGACAAGGGCTGGTCCTGGCAGCACTCCGTCACCGTCGACGTGGGGGCCGCCGTCGCCGGTGTGGCCGCAGGGGCCGTCGCGGTGGCCGCCCTGCCCGTCGAAGGCGCGGTGGCGGTGGCCGTGGTGGGCGTGGGGGCGGCGATCCTCGCGACGGACGTCCTCGACCACTCCTTCCACGAGCACTGGAGCGAGGACATCCACGACCACGGCGTGGTCGGCGGGGTCCTGCACGGCGCCGGCAACGTCGCCACGGAGACCGGGGGAGACGTCGAACGACTGGGGAAGGACATCTGGCATGGCGTCACAGGCATCTTCTGAGGCCCCCGTCCACGGAACGCCCGCCCACATTCCCGCCCTGCCGAAACTCGGCACCACCTGGTACACGCGCGGCGTGCCCTATTGGCTGTGCCGCGCCCGGACGACCGTCTTCCTGATCGTCGTCATGGCCATGGTCTGCTTCTTCGCCCTCAACCTCTACCGTGGGTTCACCAGCGAGTGGTCGCCCACCGTGCGCACGGTGTGGAACTGGGCGCAGGCCGTCGCGTCCTGCGCGGCCCTGGTCTGGGGCTGGATCAGGCAGCGCCGGAGCCACCGCGAAGGGCTCCTCCACCCGCCCACGCCCGAGCAGACCCTGTACGCCAAACGCGACCACAACAGGCGCGGGCCTGGACGGATCGCCGCCGGCCGTGGCCTGGTCCTCCTCGCGGCGCCCGTCATGCCGGCGTTCGCCGCGTACGTCGTCGGCTGGCTGGCCGCATGGCTCACGGTCCGCGAGTACCCCAGCGAGGTCGGCGCCCGACGCTGGCTGCAGGATCAGCATCCGTCCGGAACATGACGACGAAGCGGGGCGCACGGCTCTCGTGTCGCTCGCGGCGCCTGTCATGCCGACGTTGGCGGCCGTGGTGCCGAGAAGGACAGGCACGTTTTGGCATCGCAAAGAATGAGCCATGCACGGCATCTGACCAACTGGGCGGTTCCTGACAGTCGGTGAGTGGGGGGAGCGCGAGTGGCTTGCCCGAGTTTCAGGTCCTTCGAGGAGGTTCGGAGCGGGTCTCCTGACGGTGTCTCGACAACTTCGTAACTCACCTAACACAAAGTTCAGTTGGCCGCGATTTACACAATGACTACAGTGGTCATCGAGTGTGTTGATCAGGCCACGGCCTGTGCACCGCTCGACAGCTTTACCAACGGGGAACGGGGAGGGAAGGCATCGTGCCTGCTGCGGAGCGCCAGGCTCTCAAGGTCACGCTGGAGTCGCTCGGAGATTTCAAGAAGCGTGTGGACGTCGCGCTCTCCAACTTCGAGGACTCGCAAGGCAGCGCGCAGAAGGTGGGGGCGCACCGCCTCTCCGAGGCGTCGTTCAAGGGCGCGGGTCGCTTCGACGAAGCCAAGGCGCTCCACGCGCAGTACGAGCGCGTCCACGAGCGCCTGACCGCGCTCTCCAAGAACCTTGGCCTGCAGATAGAGGCGCTCCAGATCGCCGTCAACGGCGCGCGCGGCAACTTCAGCGACATCGAAGAGGAGCAGCGGCGACGGTTCTGGGAGATCCAGACCGAGATCGGGCGGCAGGAAGAGGAAGCGCTGCAGGAGAAGAAGGCCGAGGAGCGCGGAGAGAGCGCGCAGCGCTCTGACAAGAAGCAGGCAGACGGGGACGAAAAGGGCCTGTACAAATGAGCGACGAGCAGAAGCACCAGAATCCGCACCAGGCGGAGAGGGAAGAGGCAGCCGGCCAGCTCAGCGCCATCGACATGATCAATCAGGGGACGGCGTTCGTCAGGGCGCTTCCCTTCGGTGGTGCTGTCCCCCGCGTCTTCGGCAAGACGGACTTCGAGAACCACGACCTCAACGCGATGATCGACCTCGTCGAGTCCGCGAAACCGGAGGAACTGGAGACCGCGGGCAAGGCTCTGTGGGACGCCAAGGACGCCATCGAAACGGCGGCCAACGAGCTCAAGGACCATATCGGGAGGGTCGAGTGGGAAGGCGAGTCCGCCTCCGCCTTCCACAAATGGGGCGGCAACCTCGTCAAGCACGCCCTTGAACTCGCGACCTTCGCCGAAACCGCCGGTACGCAGATCACGGCAGCGGCCACGGGCCTCGCGTCGGTCCGCAGCGCCATGCCGCCCCGCGACACCCGGCTCGTCCGCACGCCGGTGGAGGACATCCCGACGCCCAAGCAGGTCGACGGCAACGCGGAGTACACGGCGGCGGTCAAGGTCGAGAAGGACCGCCAAGAGGCGATCAACCAGATGAACCGGCTGGCCTCCTTCTACGAGGTGTCGGAGACGTACCTCGCGAAGCAGCAGGCGCCGACGTTCGAGGCCATGCCGGATGTGGGGGTGCCCAAGCCGGATCCCACCCGAGAGTTCCCAGGGGAACGGCAAGGCTCCGGCGGGCTCGGGGCCACTCGTGAATCTGTGACGGCCGGACATGAATCTTCGAGTGGGGCAACCGGCGAGGGGCGCCAGAGAGACACCACGCCGCCGCTCAGGAACGTGGATGACCCGATCACCCGGCCGGATGTGAATGTCGGCACGAAGATCGACAGTGTGGGTACCCTTCCGCCTCAGGAGAGCACGAGGCCGACGACCCACATGCCGCCGACACCGACCGGTCCGAGCAACGGGAGCGGAGGGCAGGTCCCTCCCTTCCCCAGCAACGTTCCTCCTGGCCTGGGCGGGCAGACCGGCCGTGCCCCGGGCTTCGGCGGAGCCAACGGCAACAGGTCTCCGGTGCCGACCCAGGGCCGCACGGCCACTCCCAGCGGCCAAGTCGGTGGACGCGGCACTACGGGTCCTCTGGGACGTCCCACCTCCTCGGGGCAGTCGGGCCGAGGTGGGAATGCGACTCCTATGGGCCGAGGCGTATCCGGCGGAACGCCACGCCCTGCGGCGGGGCCGATGAACGGCCGCGCCGGAAACGCGAGTTCCACAGGTGCGGTGCGCGGCAATGGTGTCGTTGGAGGAAGGCCCGCCACAGGTCCTCAGGGGACGACCGGTTCCAGGGTTCCCCGCGGCACAGTCGTCGGAGCTGAGGGCAACACCAGCTCCCGCGCACCTGCGGGTCAGATCGGGCAGCGCGGAGTGATCGGGGCGCCGAACTCCACTCCCGGCGCTCGTCCGGGGCAGACTGCCCGACCAGCCGCAGGTAATCCAGATGGCGTTGTCGGTAAACCCAAGGGGCGGGCCCCAGCATCGAGAAGCGGTGGACTGGCCGCAGGCGGTACAGGTACCGCGCACGGCCCGACGGCGAATCGAAGGAACACGAACCGCGAAGAGCGTGAGGATGAGTCTCAGTCCGAGCCCCCGCGGCGCAATACACCACCCGTAACTGGCTGAATACGAGCGAGGATCTACAGAGGCATGACAGGGACCAGCCCACGTGGCGGATTGACTGCGTTCTTCGCAGGACGTGCGGGAGGACGGGTGTCCACCGTGTGCGCGGCACTCGGTGCTTTCGCCATCGTGTCTTCGGGGCTGGCTCCGAGTGCGGTTGCCGCGGACATCCAGTCGAAGCAGTGGTACTTGGGCGCGATGGACGTGGAAGGCATGTGGAAGATCAGCACCGGCAAGGGGGTGAAAGTGGCCGTCATCGACTCGGGCGTCAACGCCGGCACTTCGTCCCTGACGGGACAGGTACTTGTCGACGAGGTGCCGAAGTCTGTTGCGTACCACGCGACTCAGGATTTCGATGGCCACGGTACGACCATCGCGGAACTCATCGCTGGCACAGGGGCTGGTGGCGGCCTCCAGGGACTGGCTCCAGGAGCAAAGATTGTGCCCTACCGGATCCGGCTCGAGGATCTGAAGGGCGAGGCGGAGAAAGAGAAAACCCCGGACGCGGCGCAAGCTATCAGGGCTGCTGCTGACACTGACGCCAAGATTATCAACATGTCCTTCGGCACGCCCTACATCTACCCCGATGATAAGGCGGCGATTGAGTACGCCCATTCCAAGGGAAAGCTGTTGTTCGCCAGTGTCGGAAACGACGCGGAGAAGAAGAACGACATCGGCTATCCAGCGGCCTATCCTTATGTTGTCGGCGTGGCTGCCGCGGACGAGAACGGAAAAGTAGGCGACTTCTCGGAGCACGGCAATTATGTGGATTTGGCGGCTCCTGGCCTCAACGTACCCGCATGGTGCGACTCAACGTTCCGCTCATACTGCGATCAGGGAGGAACGAGTATCGCCTCCGCCATCGCCTCCGCCTCCGCCGCCCTCATCTGGTCCGCCCACCCCAACTGGACGGGCAACCAGGTTCTCGGCACCCTGATCGACACAGCCAGCCGGGACTGGCCGAAGGACCAGCCGAGCAACTACCTCGGCTACGGCCTCGTTCGCCCTCGTAGGGTGCTGGACAACGCCAGCATCAATCCGGGCCCTGCCACCAAGGACCCCCTCAGCTACGAGAACGGAACCGGCGTAACGGGCGCCACCGCCTCACCCTCCGCTCCCGACGCAGCCTCGTCCCAAGCCCCGAAGAACACTTCAGGCGGCGCGACCTCAGCAGCAGGATCCAACTCCAGCTCCTCCGACGACAACACCCAATTGTACGTAATCCTGGGCGCCGCCCTCGTCGTGGTACTCGGCGGTGGAGCCTTCGCCGTGGCACGCAAGAGGCGAACCACCTGACCGCTTCCCGCAACCCCGTAAGCGGGCCTGAACACCTCTACAACCAACAGCGAATTAGACGAAGGGAAGTCTGGCGATGGTGGCTGGGCAGAAGCTCAACGATGCCGAAGTAATCAAGCTCGAAAAGGAAATGGTTCAGCGGTACGAGTCGATCAAGGGTCAGCTCAGCACTCTCCAGGGAACGCTGGACACGATGGAGGTCAACTGGCGAGGCATCGGCGCCAAGGCCTTCAACGACAAGCAGGTCGAGATCAACCAGCGCGTCAAGAGCATCGGCGCACTGCTCACGTGGTTCCTGGACAACATCAACGAGACCCGCAAGCTCACGAACACGAATGAGGACGCGGTGCGCTCGACCATGCAGAGCATCGATGTCCAGTACGGCGGCGAGAAGTCGGCTCTCAACAGCTACTGAGCGGCACCCGTCCCGCCTCCGGGCCGTCGTGTCCCAAAAGAAGCCCATGAAGAGATGAGGAACCACGGTGAGCATTCACAACGACGAGATGGCTGTGAAGTACGACGGCCTCGACACGATCACCACTACGCTCGGTAAGCAGGCCAGCAAGCTCGAAGAGGACATCGAGGCGCTCAAGGCCGCAGTGATGAAGGTCGCCGCCGGCTGGGAAGGTGAGGCCGCGAACGCGTTCGGCGCGAAGATGAAGCAGTGGGACACCGACGCTGCCGCGCTCCACGCGGCGCTCGTGTCCATCGGCCAGAAGGTCACCCAGGCCGGCGGTGACTACCGCGCCGGTGACCTCAAGGGAGCCAGCTACTTCCAGTGAGCTGAGCGGATCGACATAACAGGGTGGGCACGCACGGGAGGTGCCCACCCTGTTGTCGTTCCCGGGCGCGCGACAGACACCGAGATCCCGGCACGACCGCTGCCTTGGGCAATGGCTCAGCCGACTTGCGGGCTACCGTTCGGCAGCTCATCCGCGCCCTCGCAAGCCCAGAGTTCCCGGGCCTCAAGCCGAAGGGTGTCCGCGGCGAGCGAAGCCATGTTCTGGATGACGGTTCGGTCGGTCGTCTTCTCGAACGTCACGTCAACCTCCACCAGTGCCTTGGCTTCTGCTGCTTTGGGGGAGCAATCGGCAAAGAGGAAAACGGTGTCTCCCTTGTAATACCCGTGGGCCTTACCGAGAGTGATCTTCTTGTTGCCCGCCTGCTCCGCCCCGCGAGCCACATCCTGCATGCTGTATTCGGACTGGAGATAGAAGGAATGCTCGATCGTTATCGCCTTCCCTCCACCGTACAGTTTGCACGTTCCGGAGCCGGCTCTTTTGTAGGGATATCGAGGGTTGAAGACGCCTGAAGCCCAATCCGAGAACGGCTTGCCTTTATCTGGTAGAAGCACCTTCGCGGCCGCTCCCGGAAGAGCGTCGTCGCAAACCTGTGCCGGCACCGCGACGGCCGGTTCTTCCGACGGCCAGATCTGCCAGGCCACGACGCCGGCTACAGCCAGAGCACCCACGACCGCCAGAGCAACCGACGTCTTGAATCGTCGACTCCGCTTTTTTGATCCGTTCACGAGCTACTACTTCCCTGCTCTCTGGCGTCCCTGGCCGTAGGAGTCCTGGACTTCCCGCCTGGCGGCTTCGGCCTGACTCGCCGCATTAGTGTCGTCGTAGCCCGCTTCCCTGGCGGCTGTGTAGGTGGCGTCGTAAATCGCGTCCGCCGAGTTGACTCTCTGTTCCTCCAGGAACCGACTTCGGTCTTTCAGGGCTTCCTCGCTGGAATCCCTGGTGAAGTTCTCCACGACGGACGCCTGAATGTCCTCCACCACCCAGCCAACCGCCTCACCCGCCACCGGAATCCTGCCAACGCCCATACCAATGACGCGACCGGCCCATTTGTCGGCCGTGGCGACCCCTTCATTGAACTCCGCGTCAGAGGCAAGCTTTTCGTCAACGACCGCCTGCGTGCGGGACTCCGCCATGATCCCGGCGATCTCGCCGCCCGGATCGACCCGGTTGGCGATCTCGGGAGCCAGCTCCTTGTACTTATCGGCGTCATGGAAGGCCTCATTGACGAGGTCCGTGGTCACCGCCTCCTGGGAAGTCAGGATGGCCCCGTAGGCATCGGGATCCTTTCCTACCGCGCCCAGGAAGTTCTTGAGTACGCCGGGAGAAAGGCCCTCCGGGTTGGTGGTGACGTCGAAGTTCCCGAGGTGAGCGCTGGCCCCATGGGTGCCCACCACACTCCCGTCCCCCATGAAGGCACCCTGTACATCCCGCATGTAGTCGGCGGTGATGTTTCCCAGGCTTGCCCGCATGGGCGAGTCGTCCAGGTCACCGGGGTCGACGCCATAGCGTTCGACGAGCTTGTGGAAGATGGCGGCTCCTTCCTCGGAATGCGGTGGCGACACGGCCTCACTGCCGCAAGGCAGGCCGGTCGTCGCGGCCTCCAGCGCGTGCCCGAGCGCCTGCTGACCGAAGCCGAGCGCGTTCTTCGTCTTCTCCTCGTCCGCGAGGACGTTCGCGTCGTTGGTGTCGATCGTCCACTCGAAGTCCTTGTCGGTGAACAGGTCGAGGTAGGAGTCGAAGCCCGCTTTGCCACCGGTCTTCTCCGTACCGTCCTCGTTGTACGTGGTCGGCGGATCGGTGAAGAACTTCTCCGCCGCGTCAGGGCTGTGACCGAGTGCCTCCAGGACGCTGTTGAGCGGTTCGTTGCCCGATCCCAGCCGACCTGACGGATTGAAGCCGTAGATGTCCGGCGACCCCTCGGCCTTGTTGCGCAGGAAGAAGTACGGGTCCTCTTTGTGCAGTTGGGTGACGTGCTCGGCGATCGGGTTGATGAAACTCGCGTCGTAGTTGCCGTAGCGCAGCAGGCCGCCGAAGACCTGGTAGCCGTACGGCTTGCCCCATTGGCCCTTCTCCCAGGCGATCTCCTGTGTGCCCAAGCGGCGGAACTGGTCGCCCCAGGTACTGGGCAGGTGGTGCTCCGTGTGCGGGTTCGTGGCGTTGGCCAGCGCGAACCCCATGTTCTTCTGGAGGTCCTTCACGGCATCGAGGCGGACCTTGCTCGCGTCCGGGCCGGTCCCGTTGATCGACATCTCGGCGTAGAACTCGAGTGTCTTCTCCGGTCCGCCGAGGCCCTTGTAGAAGTCGGTGGCGAACTCGCCGTTCTTCTCCCTGCCGTTGAACTGCATCAGCCGGTTGAATTCCTGCAGTTCCGCGTCGGTCATCTTGTCGCCCTTGCGGGCCAGTTCCACGGCGCGTTCGGCCTGCGCGTCGTTCAAGGACTCGTACGAGCTGTGTCCGGCGTTGTTCCGGTCGTTGCCGTGGCTCTTGCGCAGGGCGCGGGCCACCGACTCGTCGATCTCCGCGGCGTGGGCGAGGAGCCGGTTGATCCGGCTCTCCAACTCCTGTTTGGCGTCCAGCTGTTCCTGCGTACGTTCGTCGCTGTCGCCCCGGATGTGCGGAAAAAAGCAGCGGACCTTTCCCTCGCCGATGTCCTCGACACGGATCCCGAGGTTCGAGGCATCCGTCTCGACCGCGGTCCTGACCTGCTTCTGCAGCGAGGCGAGTTCGGTGTGAGCGTCGGCGAGGACCTGATGGATACTGCTCGCCTCGACGTGGAGGTCCGAGATCTCCTTCTTGGTCTTGGCCACGAACTCCCGCGTCACCGAGGCGTTCACTCCGGCCCACCGTGCGCGGTCCGCCTTGGCCTGCATGCCCTTCTGGGCGTTCTCCGCCAGGGCCTTGAGGCCGTCGACCGTGCCCTTCCAGTCGGAGACCGCTGTGCCTAGTGCGCCGAGGTCGACCTCGGTCAGGTCCAGGTAAGTGAAAGCCATGACCGCGTTCCCTACTTGAAGTACCTGCTGAGCTCGGACACGGTCAGGGCCTCGCCGTCGCGGCTCACCACTGCCGCGATCTTGGCATCGTCCGACGCATGCAACTTCTGCGTGAAGTCGAGGTGATTGGAGATGTGCGCGCATGCCTGAAGTACGGACTTGACCTGGGAGGTCCAGATCTCGATCGTCGTGTCCAGGGCGCCGCCCATGGCGAAGTTGTGGGACTTCAACGAGGCGGCGGCCTGCGCCGTGGAACCGGCGCCGTCCTTGTTCGGGCTTGCGCCGGCGATGTCCGCTTCTCTGCGGAGATCCTCGTAGAGGACAAAGGCCTCATGGCCGACGGCTCCGAGATCGTCCTGGTTCACCACCAGATCGCCTTCCGCGGCTCCGCCCCCGCCCTGGTCCGCGGGCAGCTGGTTGAGCCGCATCTGCGTGGAGCCGCGCTGCGCCGCGCCGGACTTGAGCTGCTCCCACTCGTCCCAGGCCATGCCCCTGTGCCCTCCCGTGGTCCCCCTGCCGTTTCAGTCCCGATCGTGACTGCTCGCAGAGCCTCTTACCTGATCCTCAACGTACCAACGGCAGCTGAGTGCCGAGCAATTGAGCGTCAACTCGCATCATTGCTTCACACTTACCTCGCCCGCCCGATGGTGCGCTCGCACGACAGTCGTTCCTCCGGTCTGAGGGCAACGGACACACAGGACACCGGATCGCCGGCAAGTGACGGGTGCACAGGGGACACGCCCTCCCCAAGCCGGAGTTCTGACGGCGGGGCCTCGGCGGCCGTCGTACAGGCCGGCCGAGCCGCCCGACCCAGGGAGGGAAAGCGGCCGGCCGGCACCTCAGTACACGCCTGCAGTGTCCGCCTCCCACGACACCTCAGTACACGCTCTCCGCCACCAACCCCACCTGAACCAACGGCTTCCCCCGCCGCCGAGACACGAAGACCCCCCGCCCCGCAGGCATCGGCCGTGGCCGTACCCCGCCGAGGATGTCTCCCTCTCCCGGGTCGCCGGCCAGGACGACACCCTGTGCGCCCAGTTCCTTGATGCGCTGCATGAACGCCTCGTACGACGCCCGCCCGGCACCGGCCGTCGACCGCGCGATGATGAACCGCACGCCCACGTCGCGGGCGAACGGCAGCAGCTCGGTCAGGCCCGCCAGCGGATTCCCGCTCGACGTCGACACGAGGTCGTAGTCGTCGATGACCACGTACACCGTCGGCCCCTGCCACCAACTCCGGTCCCGCAGCTGCTGTGCCGTCACGTCGGCGGTCGGGGTGCGACGCTGCATCAGGTCGGCGAGGGCGGCCATGTGGTGGTCCATGGAGTTGGACATGGGGATGTACTCGGCGAGGTGGGACGCCGGCGTCACGTCCAGCAGGGAGCGCCGGTTGTCGATGACGAACAGCTTGGCCTCGTGGCCCTCGTACCGCTCCGTCAGCTGCTTGATCAGCAGCCGCAGCAGGTTCGACTTGCCCGACTCGCTCTCACCGAAGACGAGGAAGAACGGGTCCTGCTCGAAGTCGACGAAGACCGGTTCGAGGTTGTCCTCGTCGAGCGCGAAGGCGACACCGCGCTGCGGGAAACGGTTGCCGGGCGGCAGCTGCTCGGCAGGGAACTCGCGGGGCAGCAGGCGGACTTCGGGCGCTCCGGGCGCCTGCCAGTGCCGGGACACCTCGGTCGCCAGCGCGGCCGTGGCCTCCGCCAGGTCCGTGTCGGAGGTCAGACCGTCGATGCGGGGCACCGCCGCCATGAAGTGCAGCTTCTGCGGCGCCTGTCCGCGGCCGGGCACGCCCGCCGGAACGTTCGCGGCCACCTTGCGGTCCAGCTCGGAGTCCATGGTGTCGCCGAGCCGCAGCTCCAGGCGGTTCATCAGGTGGTCCTTGAGGGCGGCCCTGACCTCCATCGAGCGCGAGGCCGTCAGGATCAGGTGGATGCCGTAGCCGAGTCCGCGTGCCGCGATGTCGTGGATCACCTGGTCCATCGCCTCGTAGTCCGCGCGGAAGTTGCCCCATCCGTCGATGACGAGGAAGACGTCTCCCCACGGCTGGTCCGCGACCGAGATCTCGCCTCGCGCGCGCCGCGCCCGGAAGTCCGCGATGGACGCGATGCCGGCGGAGCGGAAGTACTCCTCGCGGTGGGTCAGCACGCCGTACACCTCGGCCACGGTGCGCCGCACGCGCTCCGGGTCCAGGCGCGAGGCCACGCCGCCCACGTGGGGAAGTCCGGCGACCGCTGCCATGCCGCCACCGCCGAAGTCGAGGCCGTAGAACTGGACTTCGTGCGGGGTGTGGGTGAGCGCGAACGCCGAGATCAGGGTGCGCAGCAGCGTCGACTTGCCGGACTGCGGACCGCCGACGATCTGCATGTGGCCGGCCGCGCCGGAGAAGTCCGCCCAGAGCGGATCGCGGCGCTGCTCGAACGGCTTGTCGACGAGGCCCGCCGGCACGATGAGGCGGCCCGCGCCTTCGTAGCCGGGCTGGGTGAGGCCGCGGCCCGGTACGGCGGTGAGTCCGGGCAGGAGTCCGTCCAGGGAGGGCGGGCTGTCCAGCGGCGGCAGCCACACCTGGTGGGCCGCCGGTCCCTGCGCCTCCAGTCGGCGCACGACCACGTCCAGCACGGTGTCCGCGAGAGCGTCGTCGACGTCCGGAGCGTCCGGGGCCGAAGGGCGCTGCTGCGGCACCGCCACGTACTGGACGGGCACCTCGGCCGCCGTGAACAGCACCGGCCGCCGGTCCATCGGCAACTGGCCGCTGCCCAGCGCCGACCGCTGCGTACCCGAGCGGTACACGCCGGAGACGTAGGCCGCCTTGAAGCGCACCATCTCGCCCGTGCCGAACTTCAGGATGCCGGAGCCGGGGACGTTGGGCAGCTCGTAGGCGTCCGGTACGCCGATCGCCGCCCGGGACTCCGCGGCCGAGAAGGTGCGCAGACCGATCCGGTACGACAGATAGGTCTCCAGACCGCGCAGGCGCCCCTCCTCCAGACGCTGCGAGGCCAGCAGCAGGTGCACGCCGAGGGACCGGCCGATGCGGCCGATCTGGACGAACATCTCGATGAAGTCCGGCTTGGCGGTGAGCAGTTCGCTGAACTCGTCGATCACCAGGACCAGGGAGGGAATCGGCTGCAGCGGCGCACCGGCCGCGCGCGCCTTCTCGTAGTCGTGGATGTTGGCGTAGTTGCCCGCGTCGCGCAGCATCTCCTGGCGGCGGTTGAGCTCGCCGCGGATGGAGTCGCCCATGCGGTCGACCAGGGTCAGGTCGTCCGCGAGGTTGGTGATGACGGCCGCCACGTGCGGCATCTGCGCCATGCCGGCGAAGGTGGCGCCGCCCTTGAAGTCGGCGAGGACGAAGTTCAGCGTCTCCGAGGAGTGCGTCACCGCCAGGCCCAGCACCAGGGTGCGCAGCAGTTCCGACTTGCCGGAACCGGTGGCGCCCACGCACAGACCGTGCGGGCCCATGCCCTCCTGGGCGGCCTCCTTGAGGTCCAGCATGACGGGCCGGCCGTCCTCGCCGAGCCCGATCGGCACCCGCAGCCGCTCGGCCAGCGACCGCGGCCGCCAGGTGCGCTTGGTGTCGACGGACGCAGCGTCACCGAGGTTCAGCAGGTCGGTGAACTCCAGGTTGGCCAGCAGCGGTTCGTCGTCGTCCCCGCCGGAGGCCATCCGCAGCGGGGCGAGTTGCCGGGCGAGCGCCTCGGCGGACTCGTGGGAGAGGGTGTCGGGAGTCCCCTCGTAGACGACGCCGTGCCCCGACTCCAGGTGCAGCGCCTCGGGTTGCACGACGATGGAGAGCTCGCCGCCGGCCCCGGTCAGCTCGCCGGGGACGACCTCGAGGACCGTGACGCCCTGCAGCCCCTCGGGGTTGGCCAGGACGGAGTCCGGCGGCAGGGAGACGCCGTCGAGTACGACGACGATGTGGGGCTCCTCCGGCAGCGGCGCCGCGTTCGGGTGGAAGCGCGGGCGGCCGGTCAGCCGGGTGGCGAGCAGGTTCTCCAGCTCACGGGTGTCGCTGTCGATCAGCCTGCGGCTGCCGGCGCCGTCCACGGAACCGGGTGCCTGGACGTGCGGGAGCCACTTGGCCCACTCCCAGTGGGGCAGGGCCTGGCGGCCCGCCGCGACCACGATGAGCAGGTCCTGGGGGGAGTGCAGCGCGGCCAGCGAGCCGGCCATGGCCCGGGCGGAGGACCGTACGGACTGCGGGTCACCGCTGATCGTGACGTGGTAGAAGGCACGCAGGGAGACCGCCATCGGCAGGTCGTCCAGGGTGCTGTGGACGGCGAGGAAGCGCTGCATCGCGCCCGCCGTGAGCGGCTCCAACTGTTCGACGGGGGCGGTCTCGGGGGCGACCAGGGCGCTGGCGAGCGCCTGCGAGCCGAGGCCGATGCGGACCTGCGCGAAGTCCTCGTCGCCGGGGCGTCGTTCCCACACCCGGCTGCCCTCGGCGACCAGGGCCCACAGCTGCTCGGGGGAGGGGTGGAGGAAGTACTGCGCGTCCCGCTGCGCCTTCGCCGTGTCGACGGCCGTGCGCCGGGTCTGCGCCAGGTAGCTGAGGTAGTCGCGGCGCATGTCCGCCAACTGCCCCTGGGAGCCGCGGCGGAAGCGGACCACCATCGCGATGGACATGGCGACCGTCGACGCGATCATGATCATGCCCATGATCTTCATGAACGGCTGGCCGTTCGTGAAGAAGAAGACCACCGAGCCACCCATGCCGAGCGTCGGCAGGAGTTGCATCAGCACGCTTTCCTGGTGCCCCCGCGGCAGTTCGGGCGGAGGCTGCAGGACGATCTCCTGCGTGGACACTTCGGACGGCAGCACCCGAGGCGGGCGCTTCACGACGATGTGGCTCACTGTCATCCATTCCCTTGGCCGGCCCGGAGAAGTCCGTCCGCCGCCCCGTGTCGGGCGGACGCAGGCCGCCGCGTGATCCTACTGACTTCATAAGAGACGACGGGACGGTAGGGTGCCGGATGTTCGCGTGAGCACACGCGAGTTGGGCTGGAGGATCGGGGCATTCCATGCCATCTGACGAGGTACGGAACCCCGGCGACAGCCCCGCGGCACGCTTGTCGCCACCTCCCCGCGGCGTCGGTCTCGACGGGCGGGGAAAGCGGCGCAGGACTTTCACACCGCAGACGCGGAACCATCACTGAGGGGGATCAGCAGGTGAGCATGACGGCCTCCGCGGCAGCCACCGGAGGAGGGACCGGTACGGGGACCTCCGGTGCGGGCACGGGGCTCGGCTTCTGCCGGGTCACGATCGTCGCGCCCGACAGCCGGATCGACGTGGCACTGCCCGACGACATCCCGGTCGCCGACATCTATCCGGAGATCCTCCGGCTCTCCCAACAGAGCCCCGCCGAGGGCGCACCCGTCGGCTACCACCTGGTACGCCGGGACGGCACCGTCCTCGACAGCTCCCGGTCCTTCGCCGCCCAGCGCATTCTCGACGGCGAACTCCTCACGCTGCGCCCCTTCGCCGAGTCGCTGCCCCCGGCCGTCTTCGACGACGTCTCCGAAGCGGTCGCCTCCGCGGTGACGAGCGAACGCACCCTGTGGAGCGGCGACTTGACGCGCGCCGCGGGCCTCGTCGGAGGCGGCGTGCTGCCGGTCCTGCTCGCCTTCGTGGCCTGGACCGGCGACCCGCTCCACGACATGCACAGCCTGCCCGGCATCCTTGCCGGAGTCGCCGGTGTGCTCCTGGTCGTCCTCGCGTGCGTACGCGCCCGGGTCTACGACGACCGGGCCTCGGCCATCGCCCTGGGACTCGGCGCCCTCCCCAACGTCGGCGTGGCCGGCTCGGGACTCCTCCCGCTCAGCGACGGGCAGGGCATCGGCAAGCTCCAGTTCCTCCTCGCCTGCGCGGCGGTGCTGCTGGCCTCGTTCCTGCTCACCCTGTGCTCGCCGAGCGGAGACGGCCCGTTCGTCGCGTTCGTCTTCGCCTCCGCCATCGGTCTGCTCTCCGTGTTCGCGGCGACCCTCGCCGACTGGACGGCCTCCGAGATCGCCGCCCTGTGCGCCCCGATCGCCGTCGGCGGCCTCGCCTTCCTGCCGGGTCTGTCGATGCGCTTCGCCCGGCTGCCGATCGGCTTCGACACCCCGGACACCGCCCCGCGCAGCGCGTACGACACCGACCCCACCCCGCAGGAGCCGGTCGACGCCGAGCGGGTCACCGCCAAGGCCCGGCGCGGACACGAACTGCTGGTCGGCCTCGTGGGCGGCTGCGCGGTGACCGTGGTCGGTTCCTCCGCGGTCCTCGGCTTCTCCTCCAACGTGTGGGCCCAGCTCCTCGCCCTCGCGACCGGTGTGGCCCTGCTGATGCGCGCCCACCTCTTCCGGTACACCGGTCAGGTCGCCCCCGTCCTCTCCGCCGGCCTCGCCTCGCTCGTACTTCTCGGCCTCGGTCTGGCGCTCAACCCGCCGCAGTCGATCGTCCGCGACGCCCTCATGGGCGACCGCACCGACCTCGACATCCGGACCGTCTGGCTCGTCGCGGCGATCGCCGCGACGGCCGCCCTCGTCACCTCGCTCGGCCTGATCGTCTCGCGCGGCGGCCTCACCCCGTTCTGGGGACGCTTCCTGGAGATCGCCGAGGGCTTCGTGCTGCTCACCCTGGTGCCGCTGGCACTGGCCGTTTTCGACGTGTACACCACCGCCCGGTCGATGACGAGCTGATCCGGCCCATCCGGCAATGAGTGAAGGGACCTTCGAGCGTGAGCTTCGGCCCACCTCCATCGATATTCACCCAGTCGACGGTGTCGGCGGACCTCCAGCGCAAGAAGCGCCGTAGGACGCTGCTCGGCGGGGTGGCTGCCGTCCTGGTCGTCGTGCTGGCCGCCGGCGGCTGGCTGCTGTGGGACCGGGATCCCGCACCGTCGAACAAGCCCCTGGCCGCCGCCGCGCAGAGCCGCCTCGACGTCCGGGAATCGGTCGAGACACCGCCCAAGAGCACGACCGGTGCGATGGCGTTCCGTTTCTCGGAGGACGAGATGGCCCCCGGCGAGCAGGTCGCGATGCCCGGCACGTGGGCCACGGACGAGATCCTCGCCAAGGGCATCAACAGGAGCCTCGTCGGCCTGCGGATCGGCACGGACGCCTCACCCGGCGACGAGGTGTGGAAGCTTCAGCTCTCCGGCCCGATCTGTGGCTACACGCGCCATGTGACCGTCGAGAACCGTACGGCCGTCCTCTTCCGGTCGAGCACCGGCGAGGACGCCCACTGCGACCACGTGGCGTTCGTCGACCTCGACGACGGCCGGAAGATCTGGGAGCACGGGTTCACGTCCGGCAAGTGGGACACGACAAGCGTGACGCTCACCCACGCCACGGTCGCCGTGACCCGGGACGACGGCTCCGAGGCGTACGACATGGACGAGGGCCGGCGGCTGTGGCGCACCGAGGGCTCCGGTGACTGCGAGGACCGCGGTGTGGCCGGCGGGCGGGCCCTGCTCGTTCTGGTCGCCTGTGAGCAGAAGGGCAAGCCCGCCACCTCGTGGGAGTCCACCGCGTACCAGGTGCGCAAGACGGATCCGCGCACCGGCAAGACCATGTGGACGTACCAGGTCGCGTCCGGGGTCCGGGACGTCCAGGTCCCGTCCACCGACCCGGCCGTCCTGGCGGTCGCGGCCGGCGACACCGGCTACACCGAGCTGCTCTCCCTGGACGGCAAGGGCAAGAACCGTGCCACGATCCGGCTGCAGGGCGGGCAGTACGTCGGTGAGTGCAACGACGACGCGCTCGACTACGGCGTCATCGACGACTGCCCGACGATCCCGGTGGGCGGCGGCCAGGTCTTCCTCCGGAGCAAGGAACACGACGACGCCAAGCGTCCCTCCAACTGGATCGTCGGCTTCGACCTGGCGACCGGGAACACCGTCAAGAAGTTCGACTCGGGGCCCAACGAGCTGCTGTACCCGATGCAGATGAGCGGCGACCAGCTCCTCGCGCTCCGGGAGAGCGGCGACCGCATCTCACCGATGGCGCTGGTCGGTCTCGACCCGAAGACGGGGGAGGAGACCCCGTACTTCTACTTCGGTCTGCCACTGGAGGCGGAGGTGTTCACCCTCAGGGACTCGTACGACATCCTCGTCCAGGACGGACGGCTGTTCTTCGCCGCCAAGCAGGCGAGCGGTCCCGCCAAGGGCAAGCAGTGGATCTGGCTGGCACTGGGCATCGAGAGCGCCGCCCGAGGGAGCATGTCCGCAACCCGGTAGGGGGAACGACAAGCGGGGAACCGGCCACGCACCCGTCCCCCGCCCTCCTGCCCGTCACTCCGCGGCAGGCCCCCCACCATGGGGCGCAGGATCCAGATCGAACTCCCCGTCCCGCGCCCCCAGCACGAACGCCCGCCACTCCGCCTCCGTGTACCGCAGCACGGTGTCGGGGTCGAGCGACGACCGCATGGCCACGGCTCCTTCGGGGAGGTAGGCGATCTCGACCCGCTCCTCGTGCTCCTCGGTGCCCGGCGCGCTGTGCCACTCGACGCCGGAGATGTCGAGGGCGTACAGCTCGTCCCTCTCGCGCTCCTTGCGTGCCTTCAGTTCCTCGTCCTTGGTGTCGGCCATGGCGACTTCCGATCCTTCCCTCTGCAACGAGCTGTGCAGCCACCCTACTTGCCGTCGTTCCCCCAGGTCAGACGTTTGCTCCTGAGCGACCGTCACGAAGGGCGACAACTCCCTCACACCTCCGCGCCCTCGGCAGAAAGGTCCCGTCCGTGAGTTTCGGCCCACCGCCGTCCGTCTACACCGAGTCCACTTTGGCGGCCGAGAGCCGCAGGAAGCGCCGTCGGCTGCTCGCTCTCGGTGCCACGACGACCGCCCTCGCGTTGCTGTTCGCAGGCATCTGGGTCATGTCGTACGACGGCACCGGCGACGGCCGGAGCCCGGCCGCGGCGAGTCGAGCCCCGGACGACATCCGGGAGACGACCGAGCGGCGGCCGACGACCCCGGAGGGGGTGATCGCGATCCAGCGCCGCGCAGAGGGCATCGAAGCCGGCCAGAACATCAAGGCGACGGGCACCTGGGCGACCGGCAGGACGTTCGCGAAGACGGTGGGCAACCGCATCACGGGGTACAGGATCTCGACCAACCGCCAGGCGTGGAAACTGACCTTCCCCGGCAGCGTCTGCGCCGCGACCCCGCACACCACGGTGGACGGCCGAACCGCCGTGGCCTTCTCGAGCGAGCACACCAGGACCGATCCGAGCGGGGGGACCATGAGCGGCCCGTGCGACCGGATCGCGATGTTCGACATCGACACGGGCAAGCGGCTGTGGCACGTCGAGTTGCCCGAGAAGCGACTCGTGCCCGCCAGGGTCACGATGACGCGCGGAAAGGTCGTCGCGGCCTGGGAGGACGGCTCGGCGGCGTACGCCATGACCAACGGGAAGCGGCTCTGGTCGCACACGGCGGGGTCGGTCTGCGGGGACAGCGGCTACTCCGGGGGCAAGGCCCTCGTGCGGGTCGTCAAGTGCGGCAACGCGGACAACAGACGCTTTCGGGTGGAGGGGACGGATCCTGGGACCGGCAAGCCCTTGTGGACCTACGCGGTGGCTCCGGGTGTCCAGGACGTTCGTCTGATCTCCTCGTCCCCCGTCGTCATCGCCGTCGCGGCTGGCGACCTGGTGATCACCGACCTGATCTCCCTCGGTGACCAGGGCGAGTTCCGCGCCACCGTCTCGGTGCCCGTCCAGACCTACGTCACCAAGTGCGGCGACGGCATCGACGTCACGGGCCCGATCGAGACCTGTGACGCGGTGGTGGTCGACGAGCGGAAGCTGTACGTCGCCACCCAGGCGCGCGACTCCGGCACCGTGAGCGCCCACGGACAGGTGGCCAACGAGATCGTCGCCTTCGATCTGGCCACCGGGAAGAGCGTCGGGAAGTTCGATGCCAGAGTCGGCCGGCCGATGTACCCCGTCCGCATGAGCGGCGACAGGCTGATCGCCGTCCGGGAGTCCACCTCCGCGCACACGCCCAGCGCCGCCGTGAGCATCGACCCCAGGTCGGGGAAGGAGACCCTGCTCCTGCTCTACGGCACCGTCGGCATGCTGCCCTTCGAGTATCTGGACGTCCGCTACGAGCACGGCCGCGTCTTCTTCGCCGCCACGAGCCTCGCCGGACCGGTGAGCGAGGACGACGAGGGGGAGGGCCTCTGGCTCGCCGACGGGTTCGAGACCGGCGGCTGACACCGGAGACCACCCCGGTCGGGGGCATCCTCGCAGGCTGGTAGTCTGTGCTGTGGCCGTTTGTGTACGCGCCCCCGGAGCCCAGGCCCTGGAGGCCGCGCCCAGCGGATCCCCGCCTCCCGAGTAACGGAAGCTCCCCCGAGATGTGGACCGGGGGCACTCGGTGGCCCTTCACAGACTACGAGGAGTACGCGTGTCGCTCGACGCCGCAACGAAGAAGCAGCTCATCACCGAGTTCGGTACCAAGGAGGGCGACACCGGCTCCCCCGAGGTCCAGGTCGCGATGCTCTCGCGCCGTATCTCGGACCTGACCGAGCACCTCAAGACCCACAAGCACGACCACCACTCCCGCCGTGGTCTGCTGATCCTGGTCGGTCAGCGTCGCCGCCTGCTGCAGTACCTGGCCAAGAAGGACATCCAGCGCTTCCGTGCGCTGGTCGACCGCCTCGGTATCCGCCGCGGTGCGGCGGGCGCCAAGTAAGACGCCGTGAGGGGAGCGGTTCCCGTGATCATCGGGGCCGCTCCCTTTGCTGTACGTACGGAAACGTGCGGAGTGTCACTGACGCTTTGTAGTGTGGCAGCACAACGCAATACGGACGACACAGAGTGATGACGGGTACTCGCTGAGGGTAGGGCGTCATCACGACAAACGAACGAGGAGAAGCGCACCTCGCCGCCGCCGGTCCTCGGTAGTGGCCCCCGGGGGGAAGAGAGCCCCGAGGGCTTCGATCGAAGACCGGCCCGCACCAGACGGAGCGCTTCTCCGCAACCGTCCCCCTGCCACACGGGCAGCCGAGGGACGAAGACGAGGAGAAAGTACTAGTGGAGAACGAGACCCACTACGCCGAGGCCGTCATCGACAACGGCTCCTTCGGTACCCGCACCATCCGCTTCGAGACGGGCCGCCTGGCCAAGCAGGCCGCCGGCTCCGCCGTGGCGTACCTGGACGACGACACCATGGTGCTGTCGGCCACCACCGCCTCCAAGAACCCCAAGGACCAGCTCGACTTCTTCCCCCTCACGGTGGACGTCGAGGAGCGGATGTACGCCGCCGGCAAGATCCCCGGCAGCTTCTTCCGCCGTGAGGGCCGTCCCTCCGAGGACGCCATCCTCACCTGCCGCCTGATCGACCGCCCGCTGCGCCCGTCCTTCAAGAAGGGCCTGCGCAACGAGATCCAGGTCGTCGCCACCATCATGGCGCTCAACCCCGACCACCTGTACGACGTCGTGGCGATCAACGCCGCCTCCGCGTCCACGCAGCTGGCCGGCCTGCCCTTCTCCGGCCCGATCGGCGGCGTCCGCGTCGCGCTGATCAACGGCCAGTGGGTCGCGTTCCCGACGCACACCGAGCTCGAGGACGCCGTCTTCGACATGGTCGTCGCCGGTCGCGTCCTGGAGGACGGCGACGTCGCGATCATGATGGTCGAGGCCGAGGCCACCGAGAAGACCATCCAGCTGGTCAAGGGCGGTGCCGAGGCGCCGACCGAGGAGGTCGTCGCCTCCGGTCTGGACGCCGCGAAGCCCTTCATCAAGGTGCTCTGCAAGGCCCAGGCCGACCTCGCCTCGAAGGCCGCCAAGCCGACCGGCGAGTTCCCGGTCTTCCTGGACTACCAGGACGACGTCTTCGAGGCGCTCTCCGCCGCGGTCCGCCCCGAGCTCGCCCAGGCGCTCACCATCGCCGGCAAGCAGGACCGCGAGGCCGAGCTGGACCGCGTCAAGGCGCTGGCCGCCGAGAAGCTCCTGCCGGAGTTCGAGGGTCGCGAGAAGGAGATCTCCGCCGCGTACCGCTCGCTGACCAAGGCCCTGGTCCGTGAGCGCGTCATCAAGGAGAAGACGCGCATCGACGGCCGTGGGCTGACGGACATCCGTACGCTCGCCGCCGAGGTCGAGGCCATCCCGCGCGTGCACGGTTCGGCGCTGTTCGAGCGTGGCGAGACCCAGATCCTGGGCGTCACCACCCTGAACATGCTCCGCATGGAGCAGCAGCTGGACACCCTCTCCCCGGTGACCCGCAAGCGCTACATGCACAACTACAACTTCCCGCCGTACTCCGTCGGCGAGACCGGCCGTGTCGGCTCCCCGAAGCGCCGCGAGATCGGCCACGGCGCTCTCGCCGAGCGCGCCATCGTGCCGGTCCTGCCGACGCGCGAGGAGTTCCCGTACGCCATCCGTCAGGTGTCCGAGGCTCTCGGCTCCAACGGCTCGACGTCCATGGGCTCGGTCTGCGCCTCCACCATGTCGCTGCTGAACGCCGGTGTGCCGCTGAAGGCCCCCGTCGCCGGTATCGCCATGGGCCTGATCTCCCAGGAGATCAACGGCGAGACGCACTACGTCGCCCTCACCGACATCCTCGGTGCGGAGGACGCCTTCGGTGACATGGACTTCAAGGTCGCCGGCACCAAGGAGTTCGTGACCGCCCTCCAGCTCGACACCAAGCTGGACGGCATCCCGGCCTCCGTCCTGGCCGCGGCCCTCAAGCAGGCCCGTGACGCCCGCCTCCACATCCTCGACGTGATGATGGAAGCGATCGACACGCCGGACGAGATGTCCCCCAACGCCCCGCGGATCATCACCGTCAAGATCCCCGTGGACAAGATCGGCGAGGTCATCGGCCCGAAGGGCAAGATGATCAACCAGATCCAGGAGGACACCGGCGCCGAGATCACGATCGAGGACGACGGCACCATCTACATCGGTGCCCAGGTCGGCTCGCAGGCCGAGGCCGCCCGCGCCACGATCAACTCGATCGCGAACCCGACCATGCCGGAGGTCGGCGAGCGCTACCTGGGTACGGTCGTGAAGACGACCACCTTCGGTGCGTTCGTCTCGCTGCTCCCGGGCAAGGACGGTCTGCTGCACATCTCGCAGATCCGCAAGCTCGCCGGCGGCAAGCGCGTGGAGAACGTCGAGGACGTGCTCGCCGTGGGCTCCAAGGTCCAGGTCGAGATCGCCGAGATCGACTCGCGCGGCAAGCTCTCCCTCATCCCCGTGATCGAGGGCGAAGGCGACGACGAGAAGAAGGACGACACCGACCAGTGACGTCGAGCAGCTCCACGGCGACGGCCCGCACCTCCTCGGAGGCGCGGGCCGTCGCCCGTACCCAAACCCTCATCAAGGGGACCAACGGCATCGGTGTCGTCCGCAAGACCACCCTCCCCGGCGGTCTGCGTATCGTCACCGAGACGCTGCCCTCCGTACGCTCGGCGACCTTCGGCATCTGGGCCCACGTCGGCTCCCGTGACGAGACGCCGGCCCTGAACGGCGCCACCCACTACCTGGAGCACCTCCTCTTCAAGGGGACGCAGCGCCGGTCCGCCCTGGACATCTCCTCCGCCGTCGACGCCGTCGGCGGCGAGATGAACGCGTTCACGGCGAAGGAGTACACGTGCTACTACGCACGCGTGCTCGACACCGACCTGCCGCTGGCCATCGACGTCGTCTGTGACATGCTCACGGGCTCGCTCATCCGCGAAGAGGACGTCAACGTCGAGCGGGGCGCGATCCTCGAAGAGATCGCCATGACCGAGGACGACCCGGGCGACTGTGTGCACGACCTGTTCGCGCACACCATGTTCGGCGACAACCCCCTCGGCCGCCCGGTCCTCGGCACGGTCGACACGGTCAACGCCCTCACCGCCGACCGCATCCGCCGCTTCTACAAGAAGCACTACGACCCGACCCACCTCGTGGTCGCCGCGGCCGGCAACATCGACCACAACAAGGTCGTACGACAGGTCCGCGCCGCCTTCGAGAAGGCCGGCGCCTTCAAGGAGCCCGAGGCGGCGCCCATCGGGCCGCGCGAAGGCCGCCGCGCCCTGCGTACCGCGGGCCGCGTCGAACTTATCGGCCGCAAGACCGAGCAGGCCCATGTCGTCCTCGGCATGCCGGGTCTGGCGCGTACGGACGAGCGCCGCTGGGCGCTGGGGGTCCTGAACACGGCCCTCGGCGGCGGCATGTCCTCCCGCCTCTTCCAGGAGGTCCGCGAGAAGCGCGGCCTGGCCTACAGCGTGTACTCGTACACGTCCGGCTTCGCTGACTGCGGCCTCTTCGGCGTCTACGCGGGCTGCCGCCCGAGCCAGGTGCACGACGTCCTGAAGATCTGCCGCGACGAACTCGACCACGTCGCCGAGCACGGCCTCTCGGACGACGAGATCGGCCGCGCCATCGGCCAGCTCCAGGGCTCCACGGTCCTGGGCCTGGAGGACACGGGCGCGCTGATGAACCGCATCGGCAAGAGCGAGCTGTGCTGGGGCGAGCAGATGTCCGTCGACGACATGCTGTCCCGGATAGCTTCGGTCACCCCGGACGACGTCCGCTCGGTCGCCGGCGAGATCCTGGGCCGGCGGCCCTCGTTGTCGGTCATCGGTCCGTTGAAGGACAAGCAGGCGTCCCGTCTGCACGAGGCCGTCGCCTAACCAAGTCCGAAACTCCGAGACTCCGGAACCCCGGTTAAGGAAGCAAGAAGATGAGCAAGCTGCGCGTGGCGGTCCTCGGTGCCAGGGGCCGGATCGGCTCCGAGGCGGTACGGGCGGTCGAGGCCGCCGAGGACATGGAGCTGGTGGCCGCCCTCGGCCGGGGCGACAAGCTGGAGACGCTGGCCGAGACCGGAGCCCAGGTCGTCGTCGAACTGACCACGCCGGCCTCCGTGATGGACAACCTCGACTTCTGCGTACGGCACGGCATCCACGCGGTCGTGGGCACCACCGGCTGGACCGACGAGCGCCTCGCGCAGCTCGAGGGCTGGCTCGCCCGGTCCCCGGAGACCGGCGTGCTCATCGCGCCCAACTTCTCCATCGGGGCCGTCCTGACCATGAAGTTCGCGCAGATCGCCGCGCCCTACTTCGAGTCCGTCGAGGTCGTCGAGCTGCACCACCCGAACAAGGTGGACGCCCCGTCCGGCACCGCCACGCGCACCGCCCAGCTCATCGCCGAGGCCCGCCGTACGGCCGGCTCCGCCCCGGCGCCGGACGCCACGGCGACGGCCCTGGACGGTGCGCGGGGAGCCAGCGTGGACGGCGTTCCCGTGCACGCCATCCGCCTGCGCGGCCTGCTCGCCCACCAGGAGGTCCTGCTGGGCGGGGAGGGCGAGACGCTCACCGTCCGCCACGACTCCCTGCACCACAGCAGCTTCATGCCGGGCATCCTGCTCGGCGCCCGCCGCGTGGTGACCACCCCTGGCCTGACCTTCGGCCTGGAAAACTTCCTGGACCTGGGCTGACACCCGCCATGCGAGCCAAGCTCTCCTACGCGACAACGGCCGCCGTCCTGGTCTTCTACTTCGTCCTGGTCGGCAGCCGCGGCGTCATGCTCATCCAGTCCGGCACGCTCCTCACCGTCACGTTCGGCGTGGCGGTGCTGATCCTGCCGGTCATCGGTCTGTGGTTCCTGTGGAAGAACACCCAGTTCGTCCGCAAGGCCCACCGGCTCGCCGCCGAACTCGACGCCCAGGGCGGCCTGCCCGTCGACGAGCTGAAGCGCACCCCGGGCGGCCGCATCGACCGCGACTCCGCCGACGAGGTCTTCGCCAAGCGCAAGGCCGAGACGGAGGCGGCGCCCGACGACTGGCGCAGCTGGTTCCGCCTCGCCGTCGCCTATCAGGACGCCCGCGACACCCCGCGCGCCCGAAAGGCCATGCAGCGGGCGATCGCCCTCCACGAGGGCAGGCCGGTCCAGGCCTGACCGCTTACGCCGTACGCCGAAGGGGCCGACCCGCAACACATGCGGACCGGCCCCTTCGCGTCGCTGCCGCTGTCAGCTTCGCTGGTACTCGTCGGCCCACGCCTCGACCGAGTCCGACGCCCTGTCGAAGGCCTCGGCACGCGCCAGGAAGTCCGCGTTGTGCGTGGTCAGCAGCGCCGACACGTCGTCCGCGGCCCGGTCGTGCCGTACGAGGAGCAGTGCCTGTCCCTGAACGGTGCGCGGCAGTCCGAGCCAGCGCACCGGCTGCTGCACCGTCCGCACGGCCGTCACCCGGTCCCAGGGCACTGTGCGCGTGAAGAGGAAGTCCACCCGGCGCAGTCCGTGCGCGCTCACCCACACGCCCACCCGCAGCAGCCGCAGGGCGCCGACGATGACGAGCAGCGCGATACCGAACACCACACCCGCCTCGGACACCGAGTCGGTCAGCGCGATGATGACGGCCGCGAACAGCACGTACGAGGCGAGCAGCAGCAAAATCGCGGCCGCTCCCACCCGCCACGGACCGGGCCGGTAGGGGCGCCGCCAGCGGTCGCGGTCGTCGAACGGGAACGCGACGTCTTCCGCTGATTCGAATGCGCGGTCGGCCGTCAGGAAGGGCAGGGGCACGGCTGGGTCCTCACTCAATCCATCCATGGGCTGTGCCCGGTGAGGTTATCGACCTGTGTCCCTGCCCACCACCTCTGGGGGTCCGGATGGAGTCAGCGCCCCTGGGACGCCTGGGACTGCTGTGTCTGCGCCGACTGGTCCGGACTGAGCGCCGGTATCCCGACGACCAGGGAGCCCGCGAGGGCGGCGACGATGGTGAGCCCCAGCAGCCAGCGCCCGGCTATTTGACTCACGGACGCCCGCTCGGGGGGCGGGGGAGCGACATTGCTGCGAAACTTGTCGGCTTCGGCGAGGAAGGCGAACGGTACGGGTTCGCGCCGACGGAACATCGGGGGTGCTTCTCCCTTCGGGGTCGAACGAGTGACTCTCACTGACACAGACGAGCGGGTGCCCCAAAAGGTGCCATGATTCGCCGAATTCGCAGAAGTTCACCGAAGTTGTCGCGTCCCGGCACCGAACGCCCCGATGTCAGTGCCGGGCCGTAGAGTGGGCGCCGCCCGAGAGAAGTGATGGAAGGACCCTCCGAGCCGTGACCGACACCCCCGCCGATGACCTCAAGCCCGGCTTCCGCAGCGACGTCACCGTCGAGCTCGTCAAGCACACCGCGTCCGACGCCGACGTGCTCTTCGCCGCCCGCGTCTCGACCATCGGCGAGCAGTCCCTGGAGGAGATGGGCAAGGACCCGGAGCGCTCCAAGGGCCTCATCAACTACCTCATGCGGGACCGGCACGGCAGCCCCTTCGAGCACAACTCGATGACGTTCTTCATCAGCGCCCCGATCTTCGTCTTTCGCGAGTTCATGCGCCACCGCGTGGGCTGGTCGTACAACGAGGAAAGCGGCCGCTACCGGGAGCTCCAGCCGGTCTTCTACGTCCCCGGTGAGTCCCGCAAGCTGGTCCAGGAGGGCCGCCCGGGCAAGTACGTCTTCGTCGAGGGCACCCAGGCCCAGCAGGAGCTGGTCGGCCGCACCATGGAGAACTCCTACCGCCAGGCCTACGAGGCCTACCAGGAGATGCTCGCCGCCGGCGTCGCCCGCGAGGTGGCCCGCGCGGTCCTCCCCGTCGGCCTCTTCTCCTCGATGTACGCCACCTGCAACGCCCGCTCGCTGATGCACTTCCTCGGCCTGCGCACCCAGCACGAGCTGGCGAAGGTCCCGTCCTTCCCGCAGCGGGAGATCGAGATGGTCGGCGAGAAGATGGAGGCCGAGTGGGCCAAGCTCATGCCGCTCACGTACGCGGCCTTCAATGCGAACGGCCGAGTGGCGCCGTAACGCACCCTCGTTCCCCCGCAGGGCACTGATGTACGGGTCAGCCTCGCGAAGTGTCCGTATTGCGGCATTTAGCGAAGTTCATCTAGCCTGATCAAACGGACCCGGCACTGCTTGAACCCCCGAGCAGGCAGTGCCGGGCTCCGCATTTGTCACCACTTGTCGCCTCCCCCGAGGGCAGACCCGGCCTTGAGCAGCGAGTAGCGTGTTACCCATGGCTCCGACCTCCACTCCGCAGACCCCCTTCGGGCGGGTCCTCACCGCCATGGTCACGCCCTTCGCGGCGGACGGCGCACTCGACCTCGACGGCGCACAGCGGCTCGCCACCCACCTGGTGGACGCAGGCAACGACGGCCTGATCGTCAACGGCACCACCGGTGAGTCGCCCACCACCAGCGACGCGGAGAAATCGGACCTCGTACGAGCCGTCCTGGAGGCCGTCGGCGACCGCGCCCACGTCGTCGCCGGCGTCGGCACGAACGACACCCACCACAGCATCCAGCTCGCCCGCGCGGCCGAGAAGACGGGCGCACACGGCCTCCTGGTCGTCACCCCGTACTACAACAAGCCGCCGCAGGAGGGCCTGTACCGGCACTTCACGGCCATCGCCGACGCCACCGAACTGCCGGTCATGCTGTACGACATCCCCGGCCGCAGCGGCGTCCCGATCAACACCGAGACGCTCGTCCGCCTCGCCGAGCACCCGCGGATCGTCGCCAACAAGGACGCCAAGGGCGATCTGGGCCGAGCCAGCTGGGCCATCGCCCGCTCCCGCCTCGCCTGGTACTCCGGCGACGACATGCTGAACCTGCCGCTGCTCTCTGTGGGCGCGGTCGGCTTCGTCTCGGTCGTCGGCCACGTGGTCACTCCCGACCTGCGGGCGCTCGTGGACGCGTTCACCTCCGGTGACGTCCAGAAGGCGACCGAGATCCATCAGAAGCTGCTCCCGGTCTACACCGGGATGTTCCGCACCCAGGGCGTCATGACCGCCAAGGCCGCGCTCGTCCTCCAGGGACTCCCCGCCGGACCGCTGCGCGCCCCCATGGTCGAGCTCGCGCCCGAGGAGATCGAGCAGCTCAAGATCGATCTTGCCGCGGGCGGGGTACAGCTCTAGCACCAGACTTCGCGAACCTCTTCGCGCGATCAAGACTTCACAACTGAATAAACAGGCCACCGGTGCCTGTGTCCACAACGACAACTGCTTCTGCACGAACGTCATGCGCGCCACGTGCCCACCGGTACGTGGCGCGTGTGGTGAGGAGAGTCTTTTGAGTCATCCGCATCCTGAACTCGGCCCGCCCCCGCCGCTCCCCGCGAGCGGCCTGCGCGTCACCCCGCTCGGCGGCCTCGGCGAAATCGGCCGGAACATGACGGTCTTCGAGTACGGCGGCCGCCTGTTGATCGTCGACTGCGGCGTCCTCTTCCCCGAGGAGGAGCAGCCCGGCATCGATCTGATCCTGCCGGACTTCACGTCCGTCCGGGACCGCCTCGACGACATCGAGGGCATCGTCCTCACGCACGGCCACGAGGACCACATCGGCGGCGTCCCCTATCTCCTCCGCGAGAAGCCGGACATCCCGCTCATCGGCTCCAAGTTGACCCTCGCCCTGATCGAGGCGAAGCTCCAGGAGCACCGCATCCGTCCGTACACCCTGGAAGTGGCGGAGGGACACCGCGAGCGCATCGGTCCCTTCGACTGCGAGTTCGTCGCGGTCAACCACTCCATCCCGGACGCCCTGGCCGTGGCCATCCGCACGCCCGCCGGCATGGTGGTCCACACCGGCGACTTCAAGATGGACCAGCTTCCGCTGGACAACCGCCTCACGGATCTACACGCGTTCGCACGACTGAGCGAGGAGGGCATCGACCTTCTCCTCTCCGACTCGACGAACGCCGAGGTCCCGGGCTTCGTCCCGCCCGAGCGCGACATCTCCAACGTCCTGCGCACCGTCTTCGGCAACGCCCGCAAGCGGATCATCGTGGCGAGCTTCGCCAGCCACGTCCACCGCATCCAGCAGATCCTGGACGCGGCCCACGAGTACGGCCGCAGGGTCGCCTTCGTCGGCCGCTCGATGGTCCGCAACATGGGCATCGCCAGAGACCTGGGCTATCTGAAGGTCCCGCCGGGCCTGGTCGTGGACGTCAAGACCCTCGACGACCTGCCGGACCACGAGGTGGTCCTGGTCTGCACGGGTTCCCAGGGCGAACCGATGGCAGCCCTGTCCCGCATGGCCAACCGCGACCACCAGATCCGCATCGTCCCCGGCGACACGGTCATCCTGGCGTCGTCGCTGATCCCCGGCAACGAGAACGCGGTCTACCGCGTCATCAACGGCCTGACCCGCTGGGGCGCGAACGTCGTCCACAAGGGCAACGCCAAGGTGCACGTCTCGGGCCACGCCTCCGCGGGCGAGCTCCTGTACTTCTACAACATCTGCCGCCCGAAGAACCTGATGCCGGTCCACGGCGAATGGCGCCACCTGCGTGCCAACGCCGAACTGGGCGCCCTGACCGGTGTCCCGCACGACCGGATCGTCATCGCCGAGGACGGCGTGGTCGTCGACCTCGTCGAGGGCAAGGCGAAGATCTCCGGCAAGGTCCAGGCGGGCTACGTGTACGTCGACGGCCTCTCGGTCGGTGACGTCGGCGAGCCGGCACTGAAGGACCGCAAGATCCTCGGAGACGAGGGCATCATCTCGGTCTTCGTGGTCATCGACTCCTCGACGGGCAAGATCACCGGAGGGCCGCACGTCCAGGCCCGCGGCTCCGGCATCGAGGACTCGGCCTTCAGCGATGTCATCCCGAGGGTCACGGAGGTCCTGGAGCGGTCGGCTCAGGACGGCGTCGTGGAGCCGCACCAGATGCAGCAGCTCATCCGCCGGACCCTGGGCAAGTGGGTCTCGGACAACTACCGGCGCCGGCCGATGATCCTCCCTGTGGTGGTGGAGGTCTGACGGTCCGTCGGCCTTCATCTGCGTGAACCAGGAGCGGGGGGGCGGCGGGATGTAAGAGGAGGCCCCCCCCCCA